>NZ_MPQG01000008.1:0-107318 GCF_002020255.1 Solemya velum gill symbiont
ACTGAACAATCGTCCCCGAAAATGTCTTGGCATTAAAACGCCCAATCAAGTATTTTTCGGGATTAACCCATCCGTTGCACTAGTGAGTTGAATCCGCGAGAGTATGCAAAACAGAAACAACGAATTAAGGAGAGCATTATGTTGAAACCAAGAATAATCCTCATTACAGCTTTTGCAGTCGCTTTCCAGACCGCACTAGCCAGTTCAGCCATTGCAGGCGCCACCAAGGGAGCATACTTTGGTGTTGATGTCGGCTACAGTTGGCTAGATGACTATACTTACTTTTTAGACGGATCAAGCTCAGGAGATCATCCCACGGACTTTGATGGTGGATTGATTTGGACGCTAAAAGGGGGTTACGGATATGACAATGGGTGGCGTGCTGAACTCGAACTAAGTCACAGGGAAAATGATGTGGATAGCTTCAACGATATGGATGGAAGCGGGAGTGTAACGAACACGAGTCTCTTCCTTAACGCCCTGTATGATTTTGATTCCGGCTCCATGTTTACACCATTCCTTGGTGCTGGTGTTGGCTACATGGATATTGATGTAAACAATGCACGTCACACTGAGCACGATAATCCATTACATTCAAACGGCGGTTGTTGTACTGGCATTGTTGATGGCAGTGATGGTGTCATCGGTATCCAGGGCATTGCTGGTGTTTCTTACGCTGTCTCTCCGACGGTATCAGTCGTATTGGATGTTCGCTATGTAACCGCACTCAATGATCCAGAGTTTGGATACGGTTATGGCTGTAATTCAGATGGTACTGGCTGTGATGGTACTGGCACTTTGGAAATGGACTACTCGAATACATCGGTGAACCTAGGCTTTAGGATGCAATTCTAGTCACTTTCCTCTGTTCCTACGGCAACAAGTAGATGAAGACCCCGCCATAGTGCGGGGTTTTTTTATTCCCGATTTTTCGAGAGATTGAATGTCCACTTCTGGCCGAAAGCAGTCATTAAGCGTAGCTGTACCGTGCAATTTCATGAACTCACGCCATTAGATGAGCATGAAAATAGTGGTTTTGGAGTGTGTAAGCAGTGTGTAAGCAAAAATGACTTAGCCAAAACTGGCTAAGTCATTGAAAAGTGGTGGGCCGTCAGGGACTTGAACCCCGGACCAAAGGATTATGAGTCCTCTGCTCTAACCAACTGAGCTAACGGCCCTGTGAAGGTGCGCCGGTAGGATAATTGCTTTTTACAGATTATGCTACCGGCGCTTTTTCATTTACTCGTCGAGGAAGCTGCGCAGACGCTCCGAACGGGTAGGGTGGCGCAGTTTGCGCAGGGCCTTTGCTTCTATCTGGCGAATACGCTCACGTGTTACATCGAACTGTTTACCAACTTCCTCAAGGGTGTGGTCGGTATTCATGTCGATGCCGAAACGCATGCGCAGGACCTTGGCTTCACGTGCTGTGAGTCCGGAGAGCATGTTCTGGGTTGCTTCACGCAGGCCTTCGATGGTTGCCGAGTCGATTGGCGTGACTGCGTTTGAGTCCTCGATGAAGTCACCAAGATGCGAATCTTCATCATCACCAATTGGCGTCTCCATTGAGATAGGCTCTTTGGCAATCTTGAGTACCTTGCGGATTTTGTCTTCCGGCATGTCCATCTTTACAGCCAGCTCTTCCGGTGTTGCGTCGCGCCCCTGTTCCTGGACGATCTGGCGCGAGATGCGGTTGAGCTTGTTGATGGTCTCGATCATGTGCACAGGAATACGGATAGTGCGCGCCTGGTCTGCAATCGAACGGGTGATTGCCTGGCGGATCCACCATGTTGCATAGGTCGAGAACTTGTAGCCGCGACGGTATTCGAACTTGTCGACAGCTTTCATCAGGCCGATGTTGCCTTCCTGGATCAGGTCAAGGAACTGCAGGCCGCGGTTGGTGTATTTCTTGGCGATCGAGATAACCAGTCGCAGGTTTGCCTCGACCATCTCTTTCTTTGCACGGCGTGCCTTGGCTTCACCAATCGACATCATGCGGTTGAGCTCTTTGAGCTGGGTGATGCCCAGGCTTGCGTGTTCTGTCACGATCAACAAGCGGTTCTGAATCTTCTGCACTTCATCAGCAATTTCGAGCAGTGCAGCCTTGGGTGCGCCCTTGGCCTTCGCCTGGATCTTGATCCAGTCGGAGTTTGTTTCATTCTCGGGGAATGAGGTGATGAACTGTTTGCGCTCCATGCCAGCATCGATACACAGTGCCATGATTTCACGCTCATATGTGCGGATGTTGTTCACTGCGCTTTTGACACGCATGGTAATCGCGATGAATACGGCAGGGATCAGTTTGAACTCGGTAAAGAATTCTGTGACCTTTTCCTGGCTCTTTTGAGCCTTGGCAGCGTCGCCAGCATCCATTGCCTTGCGCAGGGCATTGTAGTTACGCTTCAGTCCGGTAACGCGGCGCTTGGTCTCTTCTGGATCAGGGCCTGTGTCAGCGGGAGTGTCATCGTCGTCACTGCTGTTCGCTTCCTGGTCTGCCTTGGAGACAGGCGTTGCAGGTGTCACATCATCGAAGTCAATGAAGCCCGAAATGACGTCGGTTAGCTTGCCTTCCTCGCTCTGTGCGATTTCGAATCGCTCGAGGAGATCCTCTATAACAGGCGGGTACATTGAAGCAGCCGTGGAGACCTGGCGAAGGCCGTCCTCGATACGCTTGGCAATGCGCAGTTCGTCTTCACGAGTCAGGAGCTCTACCGTACCCATCTCACGCATATACATGCGTACCGGGTCAGTTGTGCGGCCAAAATCTGTATCAACAGAAGCCAGTGCAGCAGCAGCTGCTTCCGCAGCATCATCGTCTGCTGGCGCAGCTTCGTCCATGGTCGTCTCGTCGAGATCGGGTGCTGTCTCGTAGACGTTAATTCCCATGTCGTTAATCATGCGAATGATGTCTTCGATCTGCTCCGGATCGACAATCGTATCAGGGAGATGGTCGTTTACTTCAGCATAGGTCAGATAGCCCTGTTCTCTTGCTTTATCAATCAGCAGTTTGATCTGGGAGACCTGTTGTGCTTGGTTCATTTGGCTCATAAACTGAATTTCCACCACGCAAATAAAATGGCCTGAAAAGCTAGGCCATGAGACGAACTTAAAAAGAATCAGGTATTATAGTCGGTTATATCTGAATATTCCAGAAGGTTTCACCCTTTTACTGCATTTTCCCCGTCGTCCAGGAGCTCCCTGAGCTGTTTCTTCTCCTCATCTCCCAGTTGATGCAGGGGGCGGCTGAGTAGTTGCTTCAGCTGCCGCTTCTGATATTGGGACGCAAGCTGGCGAAAACAACCGCGTAACTCTTCTGAAAGACCCTCTTCGGGAATGTCCAGTGGCCCCTGAAGGAGATGCTGCAGATGCTCCCCAATTGCGCTTCCGTGCCAGTGTGTGACTACTCGAGCGCTGCTTATTTCTGGATTATTTCTAATTAAATCAATGATTTCACTCAGAAGATCGACACCTTTCACTTGCGCCATTTGCCAACCTTGCCGTGGTTCAAAATCCAGAATCAGCTGTGGGCGTTCGAGCAGAATACGCAGTGCCAGGCGAACCGGGGTGGATGGCTGCGCCGGGGTTTGGGTGGTCGGCTGTTGTGCCGGTGCGGGTGTCGAATCCGGAGTACGGCTCTCCAACCCGGTAATCTGTTCCAGTTTTCTGTTGAGCAGGTCTCTCAGCGTACCGGGAGGGATTTTTTCAATGAAGGGTGTAATGGCATCTGAAAAGCGTGCTCGCCCATCCAGAGTGCCGGTATCAATCTGCTGTTGAAAATGATCAAACAGGTACCCGGAGAGTGGCGGTGCATCCATGAAGCGCTGGCGCAGGGCATCTGAATCCTCCTTGCGTACCAGAGAATCCGGATCCTCTCCATCGGGAAGAAACAGGAAACGTGCCTCGCGGCCGGCTTTCATCAGCGGCAGAATGGTCTGCAGCGCTTTCCAGGCAGCATCACGTCCGGCACGGTCTCCATCGAAACAGAAGACCACCTTGTCGACGGTACGAAACAGCAATTCCAGGTGCTTCTCGGTTGTTGCCGTGCCGAGGGTCGCAACAGCGTTGTTAATATCATGTTGTGCAAGTGCCACCACGTCCATGTAGCCCTCGACAACAACAAGGTAATCCTCGCCATGGTTTGCACGTCTCGCCTCGTAGAGCCCATAGAGAATCGTGCCCTTGTGGAACACCGGGGTTTCAGGTGAGTTGAGATACTTGGGTTTGTCGTCGCCAATAATGCGTCCGCCAAAACCGACGACGCGACCGCGTGTATCGCGGATCGGGAACATGATGCGATCACGGAAACGGTCATATGGGTTGCCGTTATCACGCTGGCTGCTTAGGCCCGCATTCTCGAAATTACGCAAGGTGTGTTGCGAGGAGAGTGCACAGAGCAGGTTATCCCATCCCGGTGGCGCGTAGCCGATACCGAAGGTGAGGGCGATTTCGCCGGAGAGGCCGCGCTCTTTCAGGTAGTCGACAGCACGTTTTCCCTGCTGCTTGTCTTTCAGCTGTTGCTGGTAGAAATTGCTGGCAGCCTCAAGCAAGGCATAGACTGGTTGAAGATCAGGGCCTTTTTGCACCGAACCGCCTTCATGCGGTACTTCCACTCCCGCCTGCTTGGCGAGTTCCTCGATGGCTTCGACAAAGCTGAGGTGTTCATACTCCATCAGAAAACCGATCGCGGTTCCATGCGCACCACAGCCAAAGCAGTGATAGAACTGTTTTTGCGGACTGACGGTGAAAGAGGGGGTTTTTTCAGTGTGGAATGGGCAACAGGCCTGGAACTCACCGCCGGCTTTTTTCAGCGGAACGCGATGCTCCACCACGTCAACAATGTCAACGCGTGCAAGAAGCTGGTCGATAAATTCGTTTGGGATCCTGCCTGCCATTGCCGTAGTTTAACCTACAATGCAGCCAGGTTTGTTGATTGGTATGGCAGCGGGTGTGTCAGGGTTAGCCGGTCAGCTTCTGCTTGACGAGTGCACTGGCTGCACCCATGTCTGCCTTGCCCTGTAACTTGCCCTTGAGCTGTCCCATCACCTTTCCCATGTCCTTGGGGCCGCTGGCACCAGTTGCAGCGATGATCTCGTCAATCACTGCAGCTACCTCGTCTTCGGACATCTGCTCGGGAAGATATCCCTCGATGATACCGATTTCGTAGGTCTCCTGATCAGCGAGTTCAGTGCGGCCAGCATCTGTGTACTGGGTGACTGAATCACGACGCTGTTTGACCATCTTGGTCAGTACACCGGTGATATCCGCATCGGAGAGTTCTTCCCGCGTATCGACCTCGACTTGCTTGACGGCAGCAAGGATAAGGCGAATAACGCCCAGGCGTGACTTGTCACCACCTTTCATGGCGGCTTTCATGTCATCCGTAAGCTGCTGTTTAAGCATGAGGGGTACCGGGAGGGTAGAGTCTGTTATCGGTCAGTACAGTATTAACTTAGTACTGACGATCGAAACGACGGCTTTCGCGAGACACCTTCTTCATGTTGCGCTTGACTGCTGCTGCAGCTTTACGCTTACGCTCGGAAGTTGGCTTCTCGTAGAATTCGCGACGGCGAACCTCGGCAAGAACGCCTGCTTTTTCACAGGAGCGTTTGAAACGTCGCAGTGCGACTTCAAAGGGTTCGTTATCTTTAACGCGTACGCTTGGCATGTCTTTCCTCAGAAAAGAATCAATTTAATTACCGGTAAATATTGACCGGAAGGCAATAAAGCGCGAAATTGTAGTCGATTTCAGCCAAATTGCAAAATTTCTAATGAAGATTCTTGGAATAGAGACCTCCTGCGACGAAACCGGCGTCGCCATTTATGACTCAAATGAGGGTCTGATTGCCAACCTTGTGCATAGCCAGATTGATGTTCACGCCCCATATGGCGGCGTGGTGCCGGAACTCGCCTCGCGTGACCATGTGCGCAAAACTATCCCGTTAATCAAGCAGTTACTGGTTGAGAGTGGGTTGCAGGAGAGCGATATCGATGGCGTTGCCTACACCCGTGGACCGGGTTTGGTTGGCGCATTGCTGGTCGGTGCAGCCGTGGGCCGAAGCATCGCCTGGGCCTGGAATGTGCCCGCGATCGGAATTCATCATATGGAGGGGCATTTACTCGCTCCTTTGCTCGAAAGTCGCCAACCGGCGTTTCCTTTTGTTGCCTTGCTGGTCTCAGGCGGGCATACACAACTCGTTGAAGTGACCAGTATCGGCGACTATCGTCTGCTTGGTGAATCACTCGATGACGCTGCCGGTGAAGCTTTCGACAAAACTGCCAAACTGCTTGGCCTGCCATATCCCGGTGGGCCGGAGCTTGCAAAGCTGGCAGAGCAGGGGGATGCATCCAGGTTCCGTTTTCCTCGCCCGATGACAGACCGACCGGGTCTCGATTTCAGCTTCAGTGGCCTGAAGACCTTTGCCCTGAACACAATGCAGGAGCATGAGCCACTCGACGATCAGACCCGTGCCGATATCGCACGTGCATTTGAAGATGCCGTGGTCGACACCCTTGTCATCAAGTGTCGCCGGGCTGTTGAACAGACAAAGGTAACTCACCTGGTGATGGCGGGTGGCGTCAGCGCCAATCGCCGCTTACGCGAAAAGCTGGAAACAGAGTTGCAGAAAAAGGGTGTTGAGGTGCTCTACCCGCGTCCGGAATTCTGTACGGATAATGGCGCCATGATCGCTTTTGCAGGCTGGCAGCGTTTACAGGCGGGCTTGCATGATGAAGATGCCGGCTTCCAGGTAACGCCGCGCTGGCCGATGACTGAGCTTGAACCTCTGAAAGCAGAGTGATTCAGCCTTTCTGGCCGATCTTTCCCTCGGTACCGTTCAGCAGTCTCTCTATGTTCGTCCTGTGACGCCAGAAGAGAATCACCGTAATCAGGGTTTGGCATGCAGTAAGAAAAGCGTTGTTCCACTGCAGGTAGACGATTACCGGAGCCATCGCCATGGCTGTCAGTGCTGCCAGTGACGAGTAGCGAAACAGCAGCGCCATGACCAGCCACACGGCAACCACGCCCAGCCCGGTCAGGAGTGAAAATCCGAACAGCACACCGAGTGCCGTGGCAACACCTTTACCGCCCTTGAAACCGAAAAAGATCGGGTAGAGGTGTCCAAGAAATGCAGCGAGTCCGACAAGTGCGATGACATCAAGTGGCTGCTCCAGCATCTTTGCAGCGAGAACAGGGAGTAAACCTTTCAGCCAATCTCCGGCCAATGTAATCGCAGCTGCTTTTTTTCCGCCCAGGCGTAATACATTGGTGGCACCTGGATTTTTTGAGCCCTGTTCACGTGGGTCGGGTAGTCCCATCAGTCGACAAACGATGATGGCGCTCGAAATGGAGCCAACCAGGTAGCCGGCAAGGATTAGCAGCAGGGCGAATAGGGTTATCTCGGGCATTTGGGAAATTAGATTGAACCTGTCATACATGAAGTATGTCAAAAAAGCGCATCCATGACGAACTGTTTGCGCCATGTTGAGATCCGACATGGCAGTCGTCCGGGTTGGCAGGCATAATCTGCAAAGCAACTTTAAAGTAAAGAATGGAACCCGTTTATACGGGAGAATCATCGAATGATCAGAACAATAATTGAAGACAGGTTCAGGAGCAGTATGACAAAGACAGGATCGGCCTTTTTGGGATTGCTGGCCACAATCGCTCTGTTTCCTCTCGCCGTACAGGCATCCCAGGTTCAGGAGTTTGAACTGGAGAACGGTATGAAAGTGATCGTCAAGGAAGATCATCGTGCACCGATCGCTGTTTCACAAGTTTGGTACAAGGTTGGTTCTTCCTACGAACCGGAAGGGCAGACAGGTATATCGCATGTCCTTGAGCACTTGATGTTCAAGGGAACAGAGCGTTATGGCCCGAATGAATTCTCGAAAATCATCTCCGAAAACGGCGGGCGTGAAAATGCCTTCACAGGTCGTGACTACACCGCCTATTTCCAGACACTCTCATCAGACCGGTTGAATATCGCCTTCGACCTCGAGGCAGATCGCATGCGCAACCTGCTGCTCGACGAGAAAGAGTTTCAGAAAGAGCGCGACGTCGTTACCGAGGAGCGCCGCCTGCGCACCGAGGATAAGCCAACAGCACTGACTTACGAGCAGTTCAACGCAGTGGCCTGGCGTGTGCTGCCTTATCGTCGCCCCATCATTGGATGGATGAGTGATCTCGAGAACCTGAAAATCGAAGACCTGCGCGACTGGTATCAGCTCTGGTATGCACCAAACAACGCAACACTTGTTGTGGTTGGTGACGTTGACGCAGAAAAGATTCACACCATGGCGCAGGAGACATTTGGCCAGTTACCTCCGTCTGACCTGCCAGTCATGAAGACGCCTGTCGAGCCTGCACACAATGGTGTGACGCGCCTGCAGGTCAAGGCACCGGCAAAGCAGCCTTACCTGCTGATGGGCTTCAAGGCGCCGGTTGTTACCACGGTTAGCGAAGAGAATGCATGGGAGCCATATGCACTGGAGGCGCTTGCAGCTGTTCTGGATGGTGGTGACAGTGCTCGTCTGAGCCGTTCCCTGATTCGTGGCAGCAGTATCGCCAACAGTGCAGGTGCGAGTTATAACGCCTACACGCGCCTTCCCGGCATGGTGATGTTTGACGGTGTTCCAGCAGAGGGACGCAGTATCAAGGACCTGGAGAAAGCGTTGCTCTCCGAGATTGAAAAGGTCAAGGCTGAACCGGTTGCAGCAGATGAGCTCAAGCGCGTTGTGACCCAGACTGTTGCCAGCAAGGTGTATGAGAAAGACTCGGTTTTCTACCAGGCGATGCAGATCGGCATGCTGGAGACAGTCGGACTCGATTGGCGCCTGACTGACAGCTATGTTGAAAAGCTCAGGGCGGTGACTCCCGAACAGGTGCAGGAGGTTGCACAAAGATACCTGCAACCGGATAACATGACGATTGCCATTCTCGATCCGCAGCCCATGGATGAGAAGCAGGCCGAATCAAAATCCAGGCCGCATGTGGGGGTGAAGCATGGCTCATAATGGTCGCAGGATTGTCTCCCTGTTGCTGGTGCTTCTGTTACCGCTGACTGCACAGGCAACACCTGAAATTCAGTCCTGGATCACAGCCAAGGGCGCCAAGGTGATGTATGTGCATGTGCCTGATCTGCCGATGGTTGATGTGCGCATGGTATTCGATGCAGGCAGTGCGCGAGATGATAGTAAACCGGGTATTGCTGCACTGACGAATACACTGCTTAACGACGGAGCAGGCGAGTGGAATGCCAACCATTTGGCAGAGCGTTTTGAAAATATTGGTGCGCGCTTTACCACCAGTTCACTACGCGACATGGCGATTGTCTCGCTGCGTACTTTGACTGATGACGAGGAGGTGTTGAACCAGAGCCTCGACACCATTGCAGCCGTTGTCACGCAGCCGCAGTTTGACGAGGAAGAGATCGAGCGTCGTCGCCAGCAGGTTCTGGTGGGGCTTGAGCAGCAGAAACAGAATGCCGGTACTGTCGCCAGTAAAGCCTTCTACAAATCACTTTATGGCGATCACCCGTATGGTCATAACCCGTCCGGAAATGCCGTTAGTGTGGCGGCGATTACGGTCGAGGATATTCGCAACTATTTCAAGCAGTACTATGTTGCTTCGAACCTTGTTGTTGCCATCGTCGGTGCAGTGGATCGTGCACAGGCAGAAAAAGTGGTTGAGCAGATTACCGCGGAGATGCCTGCCGGTGAAAAGGCAGCACCGCTGCCGAAGGTCACATTCAGCACGGGCGAAAGCCTCAGTATCGACTTTCCCTCGACGCAGACACATATCTATCTTGGTCAGCCAGGCATGTCACGCAGTGACCCTGACTATCTTCCACTTTATGTAGGTAACCACGTATTCGGAGGCAGCGGCCTGGTGTCAATGTTGTCTGAAGAGGTGCGTGAGAAGCGCGGTCTCTCCTACAGTGTTTACAGCTATTTTTCACCGATGCGCGCTGAAGGTCCCTTCATGATGGTGGCGCAGACGCGTAATGAACGTGCCGAAGAGGCACTTGGTGTGATGCGTGAACAGCTTGCTGACTTCATTAAAAATGGCCCACCGGAAGAGCGCCTGGAGCGTTCCAAGAACAATATCAGCGGTGGTTTTCCCCTGCGTGTCTCGTCAAACAGCAAGATTGTTGAGTACATCGCCATGATTGGTTTCTATGACTACCCGCTCGACTACCTTGCAACTTTTGTCAGCAGGGTTGAGGCTGTCACTGCAGAGCAGATTCATTCAGCATTCAAGCGTCGCGTTCATCCGAATAATCTCGCCACTGTCCTGGTTGGCAACAGCAGCGAAAACGGCACTCCTGCAGAGAAGCAGGAGTAATCAGCCAGTGGGCGGGCGACACAAGAACAGCCTGCGCATTATTGGTGGTGAACATCGCGGCCGGCGTCTGCAGTTCGTTGCCCCGGAAGGGCTTCGACCAACGACTGACAGGGTGCGTGAAACCCTCTTCAACTGGCTGCAGAACCGCATCCAGGGTGCGCGGGTACTCGACCTGTTTGCCGGTTCCGGTGCGCTGGGGTTCGAGGCTGCATCGCGTGGTGCACGTGAAGTCATGTTGGTGGAGATGAATCGCCAGGTGTGCGAAGTGTTGCGACAGAATGCAGCGCTGCTCGATTCGCCGGATGTGGATATCAGGGTACAGCAGCGCGATGCCCGCAAGTTCCTGCAGCAGTCGGACGGCAGCAGCTTCGATATCGTCTTCCTCGACCCGCCTTTCAGGAAAAACCTGCTGCAGCCGGTTATCGAACTGCTTGAGTCAGATGGCTGGCTTGCGGACGATGCCCTGATCTACATCGAACAGGGCAGTGACGAACCCGAGGCACAGCTGCCACCCAGCTGGAAACCGCTGAAAGAGAAGAGTGCCGGACAGGTGCGTTATCAGCTGTTTGGTCGTGAATTGAGAGAGTCTGCAACCAGCGATAACCAGTGAATCACAGGCAGGTCACTCTTCTCACCGAGATGCGTCATACAGCCGATATTGGCAGTTGCAATAGCGCTGGCACCGGGCTGTTGCAGCTGTTCTAGCTTGCGTTCACGAAGTTCTGACGAGATTGTCGGCTGGAACAGTGAATAGGTTCCTGCCGAGCCGCAGCAGAGATGCGCATCGTTGAATGGCAGGAGTTCATAGCCAAGCGTCGTTAGTACCTTTTCTACATTCCCCTTGATCTTCATGCCGTGCTGCTGTGTGCAGGGGGGATGGTAAACGACTGTTTGGCCCTTGCCGGGTTGTCCTTCAAAACTGTCGAGTGATTTTTCGATGACTTCAACCGGATCTGATGCCAGTTCACTGACGCGCTTGGCTTTCTCGCTGTAGGCGTCGTTGTGGCGCAATAACCAGTCGTACTCCTTGAGCGTTACACCACAGCCGCTGGCGGTGCTGATGATCGCCTCGATACCATCTTCAACCAGTGGCCATACCAGGTCGATGGTTTCGATCGCCATCTTCTCTGCACGAGCCTCGTCGGTGAGATGGGCTGGCAGCGCGCCGCAACAGCTGTTGCGAATCGGTACTGTCTCGATGCCGGCGCGTTCAAGCACCACGGCGAGGGAGGTGTCAATATCAGGTGCCAGCGTCGGCTGCACACAGCCGCTGAGTACGGCAACCTTGCGTTGGTGACTGGATGTTGGCCAGCTCATGGTGGATTTGGTCGATTTCGGCAGTTTTCCGCTCAGTTTTTGCGGCAGCATGAAACTGAAAAACGTACCCAGTTTTGCGGCAGGAGCAAAACGTGCGGGATAGGGCAGAACATTGAGCATCAGCTTCCGCACAAGCTTATCCGGTGCAGAGCGTGTATCTTCGACCAGGTTACGGCCGATATCGAGCAGGCGCGCATAGTCGACACCCGATGGACATGTGCTCTCGCAGCTACGACAGGTAAGGCAGCGGTCAAGGTGCATGCGAACTGTGCCTGTTGCCTGTGCGCCTTCGAGAATCTGCTTGATCTGGTAAATACGCCCGCGCGGACCATCGAGTTCGTCGCCTAAAAGCTGGTATGTCGGGCAGGTGGCGGTGCAAAAACCACAGTGCACGCAGGTGCGCAGGATGCGTCCTGCCTCCTCGCCATCTTTGGTTCCGAGATATATTTCACTGATTTCTGTCTGCATGGATGCGATTCTGCCACTAAAATAGGCTGATGAATATGATTTATAAGCTTGTTAAACGATCCGGTCTGCTTTCGCCAGAACGCCGACTTGAATTCTATCCTCCTTTCAGGGCGATGCGCATCCGCGTTTTGCGCATGGAAAATGATGGCCGCAAGGTGGTGATTCGTTTACCGCTTAACAGTTTCAACCGCAATCCGGGCGGGGGTATGTTTGGCGGTGCTATGGCATCATTGGCAGATCCGATCGCCGCGCTGATGTGTGCAAACATCTTTCCAGGAAACGCGGTATGGACACGACACATGGAGATCGACTTTATTCACGAAGCACGCACTGACCTGGAGTTGCGCTTCTCCATGGATGAAGAGCAAGAGGAGATCATCAGCAAGACACTTGAATCGAAGGGCCGTGCAACACCAGTATTCGAATATGGCTTTTACGATGAGCGTGATCGACTGTGCGCAAAAATCATTAACCGCGTTGCGATCCGGCCAAACGGCTACAAAAAAAGCGACGGCGCGCTGTGCAGGCGATAACAGCTCTCCTGAACCCGGTAACAGAGAACAAGAGGAATACACGGCATGAGTGAACAAAATCTGGATATGGACCTTTCAAGCGGCATTGCCGCTTTTGAATCAAAGCATTTCAACTCCGCAGCCCCCTTGCTGGCACCACTGGCCGAAGAGGGCAATCCCGAGGCGCAGTATCGCATGGCGATCATGGCGCAGAACGGTCTGGGCATGGTGGAGAATGAGCTGCTCGCCTATAAATATATGAAGGCTGCGGCAGAGAGTGGCATGGGTATCGCACAGCATGGCCTGGGTTTCATGTTTATGGAAGGCGAATGCGTCGAGCAGAATGGTGAAAAAGCGATTGAGTGGTTCAGGAAGGCTGCTGATCAGGGATTGGTCGGCTCCATGACAACGCTGGCGATGATGTACCAGGAGGGAAGGGGGGTACCAAAGGACGAGGAAGAGGCAAAAAAATGGTACAAGCTGGCCGGTTTTGACGAATTTGCCTGAATTCACCCTGCGAATCGACTAACATGGATTCCCCTCTTTTCTCGTAACTGAATCTGATGACCGCAACCACTTCCGACCCGCAACAATGTTTGCAGACCCTGCGTGACTGGGTACGCTGGGGTGCCTCCCTGTTTATGGCCAAGGGTATTTTTTATGGTCATGGCACGGATAACGCACTCGATGAATCACTCGCCCTGGTGCTGCATGCCGTTGGGCTGGACCACACGCTGCCTGAGCCCTTTCTGGATACACGCGCGACCACCACCGAAGCGCAGAAGATAGAAATCCTGCTGCAGCGCCGGGTTGATGATCGCGTACCGCTTGCCTACCTGATTGGCCAAGCGCTGTTTGCCGGGCACAACTTTATTGTCACACCGGACGTGCTAGTGCCACGCTCGCCGATTGCAGAGCTGATTCTCGACGCTTTCCAGCCGTGGATCGATCCAGATTCACTTGAGCATGTGCTTGACCTGTGTACCGGCAGTGGCTGCATCGGTATTGCTACTGCACTGGAACTTCCTGATACAGAGGTCGATCTTGCCGATATCTCACCGGCGGCGCTGAAGGTCGCGAATCAGAATATTGAACGCCATTGGCTCGGTGAGCGGGTCAGGGCAGTTGAGTCTGACCTGTTCGACGGGCTCGGCGGCAAACAGTACAACCTGATTGTGAGTAACCCTCCTTACGTCAGCAGTGACGAGTATGCTGCCCTGCCGGGCGAATACCATAGTGAACCAAAGCTCGGACTTGAAGCGGGGGCAGACGGGCTTGATATCGTCAGACGGATTCTCTCGCAGGCGCACGATCACCTGCTGCCGGGCGGTGTTCTGATTGTTGAAGTCGGTTCGGCTGCCGGTGCGCTGGTCGAGACATTTCCGGAGTTGCCCTTCGTATGGCTGGAGTTTGAATACGGTGGTGACGGGGTATTTCTGTTGAACAAGGAAGATTTGGCCAATTTTAATCAGTGAGGCCGGAGTTTGTCATTGAGACGGGCAAGGATGACCGGGAAATATTGAGGAAGAACAGGCCTGTTTGAAAATAGGCATTTCAAACGGAGTGCATTTGTCGCTATAATCCGCGATTCTCTTTTCAGGGTGCCTCTGATTCAGGCGCTTCTGTGAGCGATTGCGAAAGTGGCGGAATTGGTAGACGCGCTGGATTTAGGTTCCTGTGCCGCAAGGCGTGAGAGTTCGAGTCTCTCCTTTCGCACCATATTTTTTTACGACTACTATTTTGATATTGATGACAGGCAGTGAGACTGCCGGAGAGATGACCCATGCAAGTTTCCGTTGAAACACTCGAAGGCCTTCAGCGCCGCGTCACTGTTGAGCTTCCTGCCGAGCAGGTCAACCAGGCTGTTGAAAAGAAGCTGCAAGAGATTGCCAAAACTGTCCGCCTCGACGGTTTCCGCCCAGGCAAGGTGCCGTTAAGCGTTGTACGCCAGCGTTTTGGCCAGTCAGCAAGACAGGAAGCGTGGGGCGACCTGATCCAGCACTCTTATTACGATGCAATCACCCAGGAGGGTTTGCGCCCGGCCGGTGATCCCAGCATTGATGACATCAAGGATGAAGGCGAAGGTTTTGCCTACGTTGCCAACATCGAGGTCATGCCTGAGATCAAGATCAACAAAATGGACACTGCTTCAGTCGAGATTATCGAAGCTGAAGTTACCGATGCCGATGTCGACACCATGATCGACAAGCTGCGTCAGCAGCGAGCGACTTTCGATACTGTCGAGCGCGCAGCTGCCGATGGTGACCAGGTCACTATCAGCTTTGTCGGCAAGGTTGACGGAGAAGAGTTCGAAGGCGGTGCAGCCGAGAGTGTTCCTCTTGTACTGGGTTCCGGCAGCATGATCGAGGGTTTCGAAGCCGGTATTCTCGGTGCAAGTGCAGGCGATGAGCGCACGGTTGACGTCACTTTCCCTGAAGATTACCAGGCTGAGCATCTTGCAGGTAAGCCGGCAGTATTCGATATTACTGTCCAGTCTGTTGCCGAGCAGATCCTGCCGGAAGTTGACGAGGATTTCGTCAAGGCGTTTGGTATCGAGGACGGCGACGTAGACTCTTTTCGCAAGGATATCCGCGACAACATGGAGCGCGAACTGATTCAGAAGGTCAAGCAGAAGAACAAGGAAGCGGTTATGGATGTGCTGCTCGAGCAGCATGAGATGGACGTTCCTTCAGCAATGGTTGATGATGAAGCCAAGCGCATGATGGAAGAGACCAAGCAGAACATGCAGCAGCAGGGCGCAGCACAGCCCGGTTTTGAACTGCCGATCGACCTCTTCAAGGAGCAGGCGGAGCGTCGCGTTAAGCTGGGTATGCTGGTGTCTGAAATCATGAGCCAGAACAGCCTGACGCCTAGCGATGAACGCATCCGTGAGACTGTCGAGCTCTACGCCAGCTCCTACGAGAAGCCTGAAGAGGTTATCGAGTGGTACTATGGTAGCCCTGAGCGACTCGATCCGGTCAAAAACCTTGTTCTTGAAGACCAGGTTTATGATTTGTTGCGCGAGGAGATGCAGGTCGAGAACAAGACCTCATCATTCGACGAGCTTTCTGCATAAACAGTTATTACCACAGGGGTGGAAACAGGCATGAGTGATATTCATAACAACGGCGCACTGGAAACCAGCAATATCGGGCTGGTCCCGATGGTTGTCGAGCAAACATCCAGAGGCGAACGTGCCTATGATATCTACTCCAGGCTACTGAAAGAGCGGGTTATTTTCGTAGTCGGTCCTATCGAGGACCACATGGCGAACCTGATCGTTGCGCAGCTGCTGTTTCTCGAGTCCGAGAATCCTGACAAGGATATCCATCTCTACATCAACTCTCCTGGCGGATCTGTCACTGCCGGACTGGCAATCTACGACACCATGCAGTTCATCAAGTCGCATGTCAGTACCATGTGTATTGGCCAGGCTGCGAGCATGGGCGCTGTATTGCTGGCCGCAGGTGAGGCGGGCAAACGCTACTGTTTGCCGCATTCACGTACCATGATCCACCAGCCGCTGGGCGGTTACCAGGGTCAGGCGACTGATATCGAGATTCATGCCAAGGAGATCCTCCTGGTGCGTGAAAAGCTCAACCAGATTCTTGCCAGTCACACTGGCCAGTCAATTGAGAAGATTGGCGAGGATACCGAGCGCGATAACTTCATGAGCGCCGAGGAATCAGTTGAATACGGCCTGATTGACCAGGTTCTCAACGAGCGTCCTGCCTGATAAAAACAGGCATCCCCACCCGGACTTCGTATTTTCGTCACCCCGGGCATGACCGGGGGTCCCTTCGGAACCGCGCACACACTCCTGGAAACCGGCTCAAGGCCGGTATGACGGGATGAATGCCACATTATCCTGTAATCCCCTGCAAAGCAGGCGGGTAGCCAAATGTTTGCCTTCTGCAAAGAATGGGATAATATGTTCTCTATACGTCTATTTACTAAAGTAGTTGATTGAATGAGTGACGACAAAACAAAATCTGGCGACGACAAGCTTCTCTACTGCTCTTTCTGCGGAAAAAGCCAGCACGAGGTGCGTAAACTGATCGCCGGGCCTTCCGTATTCGTCTGTGATGAATGCGTTGAACTCTGTAACGATATTATTCGTGAAGAGATGCAGGAAGCGGCATCTGAAGAGTCAGAGTCGCTGCCCAAGCCATATGAACTGAATTCACGCCTTGACGAGTACGTCATCGGCCAGGCACGCGCCAAAAAAGTCCTCTCTGTCGCGGTCTACAACCACTACAAGCGTCTCAACGCGGAAGTGAAAGAGGGTGACGTCGAAATTACCAAGAGTAATATTCTGCTCATCGGTCCGACCGGTTCAGGTAAAACACTGCTGGCCGAGACGCTCGCGCGCCTGCTCAATGTGCCTTTCACGATTGCAGATGCAACAACCCTGACTGAAGCGGGCTATGTTGGCGAAGATGTCGAGAACATTATTCAGAAGCTGCTGCAGAAGTGTGACTATGATGTCGACAAGGCGCAGTCCGGTATCGTCTACATCGACGAAATCGACAAGATTTCACGCAAATCCGACAACCCTTCGATCACCCGCGACGTTTCCGGTGAAGGTGTACAGCAGGCACTGCTGAAGCTGATCGAAGGCACCGTTGCATCGGTACCACCGCAGGGTGGACGCAAGCATCCCCAGCAGGAGTTTCTGCAGGTTGATACCTCAAATATCCTTTTTATCGTTGGCGGCGCTTTTTCCGGCCTCGAGAAGGTTATTCGTGACCGTTCCGAGAAGGGCGGCATTGGATTCTCTGCAGATGTTCGCAGCAAGGACGAAGAGCGCAATCTTGGTGAAGTTTTCTCCGATGTTGAGGCGGAAGACCTGATCAAGTACGGACTGATCCCCGAATTTGTCGGTCGTTTGCCCGTGGTTGCCACGCTCGAGGAACTCGACGAGGAAGCACTGGTGCGGATTCTGACCGAGCCGAAAAATGCGTTGACCAAGCAGTACGGAAAACTTTTCGAGATGGAAGGATGCGGACTCGAAGTGCGTCCGGATGCCCTGCATGCGATTGCATGCAAGGCGATGGAGCGCAAAACAGGCGCGCGTGGATTGCGCACAATTCTCGAGCAGATCCTGCTCGATACCATGTACGACATCCCCTCCATGGATAACGTCAGTAAAGTCGTGGTTGATGAAGCGGTTGTTTCCGGCGACACTGACCCCTATATAATTATCGAGGGCGGTGACAGCCAGGTAGCAGCATCTGCGGATGCCTGACAACCAGGTTCCAGCCAATCCTCCCCGATTCAATTCTCCCCACTAAAGGGGAGAAACTGCATTAGCCGAGGTGCACATGGCAGGACAGAGTTCCAAAAAAGAGATTACAGAGATTCCGGCAGATGTCGCGGTATTGCCGCTGCGTGACGTCGTTGTCTATCCGCACATGGTTATCCCGCTTTTCGTGGGGCGCGAAAAATCGATTCGCGCACTCGATTATGCGACCCGTAACGATCAGCCGATCCTGCTCGTTGCCCAGCGCGACGCCGACCTTGAGGATCCGCAGGTCGAACAGCTTTACGAGATCGGTACACTGGCCAACATCCTGCAGCTGCTGAAGCTGCCTGATGGAACTGTCAAGGTGCTGGTTGAGGGCGTGTTCCGCGTCAACGTAGGCGAATTCACAGATACTGAAGAGTTTTTCCGCGCATCTCCCACGGCCGTCAAAGAGCAGCTGACAATCGATGAGCAGGAGATGGAAGTGCTGATGCGTTCGGCAACTTCGCTGTTCGACGACTACGTCAAGCTCAACAAGAAAGTTCCGCCTGAGGTGCTGACATCGCTGGCGAGTATTGATGACCCAAGTCGCCTCGCTGACACCATGGCAGCGCACATGGCGCTGAAGCTCGACGAGAAACAGCAGGTTCTCGAAATCTCCAACATCCAGCTTCGTCTTGAGCACCTGATGGGGCTGATGGAAGGTGAAAATGACGTACTGCAGCTCGAGAAGCGGATTCGTGGCCGCGTCAAGCAGCAGATGGAAAAGAACCAGCGCGAGTACTATCTGAATGAGCAGATGAAGGCGATTCAGAAAGAGCTCGGCGAGATGGAAGACGCGCCTAACGAAATCGAGGAACTCACCGAGCGTATCGAGAAGGCAGGAATGCCGAAAGAGGTGAAGGAGAAGGCGATCACCGAGCTTAACAAGCTCAAGATGATGTCGCCGATGTCGGCGGAAGCGACGGTTGTACGCAATTATCTCGATACCCTGACAGATGTTCCCTGGAAAAAACGTACCCGCATCAAGAATGATATCGGTGTGGCTGAAGAGGTTCTGGATGCTGATCACTATGGCCTGGAGAAGGTCAAGGAACGCATTCTCGAGTATCTCGCTGTACAGCAACGTGTACGTAAGCTGAAAGGCCCCATTCTCTGCCTTGTCGGTCCACCCGGCGTGGGCAAGACCTCACTTGGCCAGTCGATTGCACGTTCAACCGGACGAAAGTTTGTCCGTATGGCACTTGGTGGCGTACGTGATGAGGCCGAGATTCGCGGCCACAGGCGAACCTATATCGGAGCACTGCCAGGCAAAATCGTACAAAACCTGAGTCGTGTCGGAACCAAAAACCCGTTCTTCCTGCTCGATGAAATCGACAAGATGGCGATGGATTTCCGTGGCGACCCGGCCTCTGCACTGCTTGAAGTGCTCGACCCTGAACAAAACCACACCTTCCAGGATCACTACCTTGAAGTTGATGTTGATCTCTCCGAAGTGATGTTCGTTGCCACTGCAAACAGTATGAATATCCCGCCGGCGCTGCTTGATCGTATGGAGGTGATTCGTCTCTCCGGCTATACGGAAGATGAGAAGGTCAATATCGCCCGGAACTATCTCGTCGAGAAACAGAAAGAGAACAACGGTCTCAAGAAAGAAGAGCTCGTTATCACCGAGGCCACACTGCGTGACATCGTGCGTTACTACACACGTGAGGCGGGTGTACGTAATCTCGAACGTGAAATCGCCAAGATCTGCCGCAAGGTGGTCAAGGACCTGCTACTGAAGAAGACGAAGGCGAAAAAGGTCAAGGTGACACCGGCGCAACTTGAAAAGTACCTGGGCGTCAAACGCTTCAGCTTTGGTGTGGCGGATGAAAATGACCTGGTTGGCCAGGTTACCGGACTTGCATGGACTGAAGTCGGTGGTGAACTGCTGCGTATCGAGGCGGTACCGGTGCCGGGCAAGGGCGGTATGATCCAGACCGGACAGCTTGGTGATGTCATGAAAGAGTCGATTCATGCAGCCATGACAGTTGTACGTAGCCGTGCCGAGACACTCGGTATTGCACCAGACTTCTACCAGAAGCAGGAGGCGCATATACACGTGCCTGAAGGTGCAACTCCAAAGGATGGACCGAGTGCTGGTATTGGTATGTGTACTGCTCTGGTTTCTGCACTGACAGGCATCCCGGTGAAGGCGGACGTTGCCATGACGGGTGAGATTACCCTGCGTGGTGAAGTATTGCCGATCGGAGGTCTCAAGGAGAAACTGCTCGCTGCACACCGTGGAGGTATCAAGACGGTTGTAATTCCCGAGGAGAATGAGAAGGATCTTGTCGAGATTCCAAAGAACGTCAAGGAAGGTCTCGACATCCGACCGGTCAAGTGGATCGATGAGGTATTCGATATTGCACTGACACGTCGTCCGGAGCCAGCCGAAGTGGTTGCAGCAGCACCTGCCAAATCACGCACCACAAAGAAGCGTTCGGCGCGCAAGGGCAGTGTCACCAAGCATTAATTAGTGCTATTCAGGATGACCCTTACAAGCAGCCATGGATGGCTGCTTTCTTGGTTAAGGATGGTAGATATGCGGTAACAAGAAAAATGTTATTGGGCGGCGAATTGTCATGAAATATATGCAAGCCATTGATGCTCAAATGATTGTTGCACAGCAACTATGTCAGACCCTTTTCCCTAGAGAAAAAATAAGCCTTTTACAAGCTTGACACCTGCAAGATAGATGTGTGTAATCACGCATTCGGGTATAAATTACAAAGCTAACCCGATACCACTTCATAAGAGGATAAAAATATCATGAACAAGAGTGAACTTGTCGACGCCATTGCCGACTCTGCAGATATCTCAAAAGCATCAGCCGCACGTGCACTTGACGGTGCAATTGACGCCATTACTGGTGCTCTGAAAGATGGGGACACAGTATCTGTTATTGGTTTTGGAACCTTCCAGGTTCGTGACCGTGCAGCACGTACAGGCCGCAACCCGCGCACCGGTGAAGAGATCAAAATAGCAGCTTCAAAAAATCCTGCATTTAAGGCTGGTAAAGCACTTAAGGATGCAGTAAACTAGCGCGCCTCAGCATAAGGGTGCTTAGCTCAGCTGGGAGAGCATCGCCCTTACAAGGCGAGGGTCGGGGGTTCGATCCCCTCAGCACCCACCATTTATTGGAGCGGTAGTTCAGTTGGTTAGAATACCGGCCTGTCACGCCGGGGGTCGCGGGTTCGAGTCCCGTCCGCTCCGCCACCTTGAAGAATTGGGGCATCCGCATGGATGCCCCATTTTTTTTGCATAAACAGACAGACAAAGCAGGTTAATAGCATGTTGCAAGCAATTAGGGATAAGGCACAGGGCTGGATTGCCTGGGTAATCGTCGGCTTCATATCCATTCCGTTCGCCCTGTGGGGGATACAGGAATACCTTGGTGTGAGTGGTGAACCGGTTGCCGCCAAGGTTGCGGGATCAGAAATCTCGCAGCGGCAACTCGAGTCCAGTATCGAACGCTTTCGCAGTCAGCTACGTGAAGTTTTTGGCGGAAAAATTCCCGAGGCCTATTCTGATGAAGCGTTGCGCAAGCAGGTACTCGATGGAATGATCAGCGACTACCTTGTTAGTGGCCATGCACAACAGCAAGGTATTCGTGCGGGTGACGGCATGGTCCGGGAAGAGATTCGCCAGTATCCTACTTTCCAGAAAGATGGAAAATTCGATGCCGACTTGTACAAATTAAGCCTGCAGCAGCAGGGGCGCTCACCTGCCCAGTTTGAAAATCTGATCCGTCAGGATATTTCAGTCGATGTGCTGCGCCGTGCTGTCAGTGACACTTCCATTGTCAGCGATGCCGAACTGGATAGTTATATCAGTCTCAAGGAGCAGCAGCGATTGATCTCCTACCTGGTTGTAACCAATGATCAGGATGCAGATACTGAGCTGGTAACCGATGCAGAGATTCGTGCCTGGTACGATGAAAATCCTGCAAACTACATGCAACCTGAACAGGTTCGCCTTGAATACCTAGAACTGAGTCGCGACATTATCGCCAGTGACATCTCGATCGATCCTGCTGCCATTCAGACCTATTACAATGATCATCAGCAGAGCTGGACTGCAGATGAGAAGCGCAGCATGCGTCATATTCTCTTTACTGTAGACAGCAAGCAATCAGATGCGGAAGCAAAGGCTGCGGCCGAGGCAGTACTTGCACAGCTGCACGATGGTGCAGATTTTGCACAACTGGCACAAGAGCACTCAGCTGATCCGGGTTCTGCGAACGCCGGTGGTGATCTCGGCGTGGTTGACAAAGGTGTGATGGTCAAGCCGTTCGAGGATGCTGCCTTTGCTCTTGAGAAGGGACAAATCAGCGAACTGGTACGTTCACGTTTTGGATACCACATTATTGAAGTAACCGACATCGAGGGTGGTGGTGTGAAGCCTCTTGCTGATGTTGAAGAGAGTATTCGTACACAGCTGCAGCAGGATGAGGCAGAACGTCTCTTTTACGACTATGCAGAACAGCTGGCGAATCTTGTTTATGATTCACCCGATTCACTCGTACCCGCTGCAGAAGCTCTTGGCGTGAAGGTGCAGGAGAGCGACTGGCTGGCACGCACTGGTAATCCCGAAGGTATCGGAACATCCAAGGTGATGCTTGCTGCATTTGGCGATGACGTAAAAGAGCAGGGCTACAACAGTGAAGTGATTGAGCTCGATACCGAGAAAGTCGTCGTGGTTCGACTGCTGGAGCATCGTGATGTTGCCACCAAGCCGTTTGAAGAAGTCAGCGACCTGATTCGCCAGCAGCTTGAGCTTAAGGCTAAATCAGAAATCGCATCGAAAAAAGCAGCCACCTTACTTACTCGTCTTGAGGCGGGAGAAACAATCGATGTTGTTGCACAGAGTGAGGGTCTGGATGTTGAGGCTGACAAACAGGTGTCACGTGACACCAGTGATATCCCGAGCACAATTATCAGCGCTGCATTTGCTCTGCAGCAAAGCGGTGAGCAGTCTGCCTACACCACGGCAGCACTTGTGACAGGCAATCACGCCGTAATTGAACTCAAGTCAGTGACTGATGGAGATGTCGCTGCGACTGGCGAAGCGGCACGCAATGAACTGAGCAAGCAACTTGCTGACACACGTGGCAAAAAAGCGTTATCTGCCTATATCGAGTGGCTCAGGGATACTAACGATATTGAAATTCTTTCAGAATAATCTGGCCGACAGTTTTGCTCACCCTGTTACGGGTGACATGGAGAAATCATGACAATTCGTACCAGGTTTGCACCCAGCCCGACAGGTTTTCTGCATGTTGGCGGTGCACGAACAGCGCTATTTTCCTGGCTTTATGCACGCCGCCATGGCGGGCAGTTCGTTCTGCGTATCGAAGATACAGACCTGGAGCGTTCCACGCGTGAGTCGGTCAACGCCATTCTTGAGGGCATGACCTGGCTGGGCCTGGAATATGATGAAGGTCCGCTCTACCAGACAGAGCGTTTTGAACACTATGATGCCGCCATCGACAAACTGCTTGAGAGCGGGCAGGCGTATCGTTGTAACTGCTCGAAAGAGCGTCTCGACGAGATTCGTGATGAGCAGATGCGTAACAAGCAGAAGCCACGGTACGATGGTCACTGCCGTGAAGCACAGGTCTCTACCGATGAGCCGCATGTTATCCGTTTTCGCAATCCTGATGATGGTGACGTCTGTTTTACCGACCTGGTACGCGGTGAACTTGCCTTCAGTAATAACGAGCTTGATGATCTGATTATCCGCCGTACCGATGGTTCACCGACTTACAACCTGACTGTTGTTGTTGATGATGCCGATATGGAGATCACACATGTTATCCGCGGCGATGATCATCTCAACAACACACCGCGACAGATCAATATGCTCCGGGCGCTTGAGTTGCCTGTTCCTGAATACGCACACGTCCCGATGATCCTTGGCGATGACGGCGCGCGTTTGTCGAAACGCCATGGAGCTGTCAGCGTCATGCAGTACATGGAAAATGGTTACCTGCCTGAGGCACTGCTCAACTACCTGGTGCGACTCGGCTGGTCACATGGTGACCAGGAGATATTCTCACTCGACGAGATGGTCCAGTTGTTCAGTGTCGAGGGGATCAATCGTGCTGCATCGAGTTTCAATACCGAAAAACTCAACTGGCTGAATCAGCAATACATCAAGGATAACGATCCTGCACGTGTTGCACGTCTGCTGTCCGGACATCTTGGCAAGCGTGATATTGATCCGGCGATGGGTCCCGATCTTGTTGCCGTGGTCGAGGCACAACGTGAGCGAGCAACCACCCTTGAGGAACTCGCCGACATCTCTCTCTTCTACTACAGTGATCCGGAGTCATACAGTTCCAAGGCATCTGCCAAAGCGTTAAAGCCGGCAGCACTGGAACCGCTGAGAATGGCAGGTGAACAACTGGCTAAACTTGAGAACTGGGAGCGTGAGGCGATTCATGCTGTCATCAAGAGCACGGTAGAGAAACTGGATACCGGGTTTGGCAAGGTTGCGATGCCGTTACGCGCAGCCGTAACTGATGGTGCGCCATCTCCCGAACTGGACCTGACACTCTTCCTGATTGGACGTGGTGCAGTTATCAGGCGTATCGACAACGCGATTGCGCATATTGAAGCCATGGGTGAAGCCTGATGTCAGAGACGACAAACACAGTGCCAGGCAACTTTATTCGCACGATCATTGACGAGGAACTCGCTGCCGGTAAGCACGACAAGGTGGCAACCCGTTTTCCGCCGGAACCCAATGGTTACCTGCATATTGGTCATGCCAAGTCGATTGTTCTCAATTTTGGCATCGCCAGCGACTACCAGGGCACCTGTAACCTGCGTTTCGATGACACCAATCCGCACAAGGAGAACAAGGAGTTTGTCGAGGCAATCAAGAAAGACGTCGAGTGGCTTGGCTACAAATGGGATGCGCTCTATTTTGCTTCCGACTATTTCGAACAACTTTATGGCTTCGCTGTCGAATTGATCGAGCAGGGCAAGGCCTATGTCTGTGAACTGAATGCCGAACAGATGCGTGAGTATCGCGGTACCCTGACCGAACCCGGCAAAGAGAGTCCTTACCGCAGCCGTTCAGTCGAGGAGAATCTCGAGTTGTTCAAGCAGATGCGTTCCGGTGATTTCGAGGACGGATCCAAGGTGCTGCGCGCCAAGATCGATATGGCGGCTCCCAACCTCAACATGCGTGACCCGGTGCTGTATCGCATTCGCCACGGCGTAATTCATCACCAGACAGGTGCCGAGTGGGTGCTCTACCCGATGTATGATTTTACCCACCCGATCTCTGATGCGATCGAGGGGATCACGCATTCTCTGTGTACGCTTGAGTTTGAGGATCATCGTCCCCTGTATGACTGGGTACTGGATAACATCTCCATCGAGTGCCATCCGCGCCAGATCGAATTTTCACGTCTCAACCTGCAGTACACGGTAATGAGCAAGCGCAAGCTCACACAACTGGTTGACGAGAATCTTGTTGAAGGCTGGAGTGATCCGCGCATGCCGACCATTGCAGGATTGCGACGCCGCGGTTACACGCCGGTGGCCTTGCGTGAGTTCGCAAAACGCATCGGTGTGACCAAGTCGGATAACAGTATCGAGATGGAACTTCTCGAGGCCTGTATACGTGAAGACCTCGACCGCTGCGCACCGCGTCGCATGGCAGTTCTCAATCCGCTCAAGGTGACCATCACCAACTATCCTGAAGGCGAGTCTGAGGAGTTGCCGGCAGCGAATCATCCCAAGGATGAGTCGATGGGCCAGCGGCCGGTTAAGCTGACCCGCGAGGTTTATATCGACAGGGATGACTTTATCGAAGTCAGGCCCAACAAGAAATGGAAACGCCTGGTCGCTGGTGAAGAAGTCAGGCTGCGTAATGCCTATGTGATTCGTTGTGACGAAGTGATCAAGGATGATAGCGGCGAGATTGTTGAGCTTAAATGCAGCTACGATCCGGATACGCTTGGTGCCAATCCACCAGACAGAAAGATCAAGGGCGTTATTCACTGGGTATCTGCAAGCCACAGTGAACCAGCAGAAGTGCGTCTCTACGATCGCCTGCTGGACCATCCTGCACCGGATGCCGACAAGACAGTTGAGGACTGGAAGCAGCACCTCAACGCCAATTCCCTCGTCACTTGCGAGAATGCACGCGTCGAGGCGTCACTTGTCGATGCAACTGCCGGACAGCAGTTCCAGTTTGAGCGCGAAGGCTATTTCTGCCGTGATTCGGATAGTGGAGGCGAACGCCTGATCTTCAATCGCGTTGTGACCTTGCGGGATTCCTGGGGCAAGTAAGGCTTTTCAGACCGGTCAATGCCGGGGTGACGAAATCCTACCCTTGGGACGGCCCGAATTACTCCGATTCTATCTTTTCCAGGTTCTTCTGCGTCACCCTGTAACCGAAATCAATCAGCATCTCTGCCTTGTAGAATTCGTAGATGGTGCAGATATTAATCGGTATCTTGATCAGCATGTCAGGATGGTAGGCGGCAAGCTGAAAACGCGTAATCAGTGCCTGCATGGTATCGATGGATCGGCTGATAATTTCCAGGCTGTCCATATCCTGATGCTCTGGATGCGGCGACTTGAGCTGCAAATTTTCAAGAAAGCTGTCGATATTGCGCCTGTACCAGTTGTTGTTGGGATTGCTCTTTTCAGGCACTGCTTGTGATGATTCCCTGTTGACAAGATCGTGACGTACCGGGGCTCCTGCGTCAACGGCGAATGTGAATTGTGTGTTGTCTCGTACAGTCGGTGCGATGGGGACCGGGTTGACGAGGCCACCATCAAGAAGCATGCGTCCGCCTGAATAGACGGGCGTAAATAGTGTCGGTATGGCAATGGATGCCCGTATCGCATCGAACAGGGGGCCAGACTTTAACCAGACTTCACGCTGCCGGTTGATATCCGATGCGACGGCCGTGTACGAGATCGGCAGGGATTCAATCTGGTATTCGCCTACCATGTCGCGCAATACAGAGATGATCTTTTCTCCCCTGAAGATGCCGGCACCGATACCGAAGCCCGGGTCAAGTAGCCTGATGACATCCAGTTTCTCGAGAGCGCATACCCACTTGGCGTAGGCTTCGAGCTTGCCAGTGGCGTAGATGCCACCAATCACAGAGCGCCCATCGATGAACCTGATATTGACTCGATAGTGTAGCCATTCTCTTCCAGACAGCGGATCACACCGATGTGAGCAATGCCGCGCGCACCACCACTGCCAAGAACCAGGGAAACGCTTTTATCTTTCATTATCTGAGTCTATCCTTTCCGGCGGGCGAGATAAACCAGACCTGCTGATTAGTCACATCCTCTTCGTCAGCAAGCGGATTTTTGTGAGCAATGCCCTTGTGGCAGTCGATGCAGGTTTCCTCACCCTTTTCTATCGCTTCCTGCATTTTCTCGGCTGATCTGCGGCGCTGTTCATGGAAGTTCATCGATTCATAGCTGTGGCAGTTTCGGCACTCATGTGAATCGCTGGCTTCCATGCTTTCCCACACGCGTTCTGCCATGGCAAGACGGTGTTGTTCATACTTTTCTGATGTGTCGATTGTGCCGGCAAGGTGGTGAAAGAGTTCATTGGTTGCCCGAATTTTGCGCAACAACTTGGGGAAAAACTCTTTGGGGACATGACAGTCCGAGCATATGGCACGCACACCAGATGCATTTGTGAAATGCACGGACTCCTTGTATTCGGCGTATGCGTAATCATTCATTTCATGACAGGAGATACAAAATTCAAGTGTGTTGGTTCGATCCATACTCCAGTTCAAACCATTCCATAGCAGGGTTCCTATCACTATACCGACGATCAGAATCAGGCCCCATCCATAACGTGTTGTGGGGCGAAAAAACCATTTCAGGAATTTCTTGATCAAGGTGTTTACTCATGTTGACCGGTGTGGCGTCAAGGCCACACCGGCGAAATGAATCGGCATTATCGAATGCGCTGATTACTCTTTTGGCAGTGTTTGGAGATATGCCAGGATATCGACAGAAACCTGCAGGTCAAAAGCACGCATTGCCGGCATTTTCTCGTCTGGCTGGCCGTTCAGAGTTTTCTGGATGATTTCCCAGGGGTTCTTGTTGGCCAGTTTGCCAAGTGGAGGCATATCTTTTGGCATCATGTCGTCCTTGCCGTGGCAGCCTGCGCAGACTGTACCGTAATAACGTGAGCCATTTGCTGCATCACCATTTGCTTTTTTTGATTCGCGCTCAATCACAGCGTCAATATCGATTTGGCCCTTGGTAACAAAGTCTGCGAGGTCGGTGAAGTCCTGTTCATCCATTTTTCCTGCAAAGCCGTGAGTTGCATCTTTCATTGCTGCAATGACGACTGCATTATCGGCACCCTGCAGGTGCGTGAGGCCGCCAATGCCGGTTTTATAGGAGCCGGATGCATAGGCACCATCCTTGCCCATCATGTCCCATCCGTGACAGGACTTGCATCTGTGTGTTGTATCGCCTTTTTTCTTGGTATTTGATGCCGGCCAGGCGGGGTGGGTGTCTGCAGGTTTCTCTGCACCAATAAAATAACTTTGAACCACTTGTCATAGAGTTTGCCGCCGCGTGCAATCGAGGCATCGTCGGCAAAGACAAGAACGGGTTGGAACATCAGGGCTGCAGCAAGAGTTGAAAAAATTATTGTTTTCATTTGAAGGCCTCGGCTTTGGTGAGTTTGATCGTATTGTGGATAATCCACTGATAGTTAAGACCAGCTTCTTTATGGCTGGATTGCAATCAATCGCTTTCGATTGATAATTATCAGTATAGCCCATGAAGAGTAAGGTAATGACAAAATCTTCAAGTAAGGTACAGGTTCGGTTATCAATACTTCAGTCAGTAATAGAAAACGCGTACAATCTTTTTTCTAATCATTCCCTCCATCTGAAATAGTGTGAATCATGCAAGAAGGAACTCTCTATATTGTCTCGGCACCCTCCGGTGCAGGAAAAACATCACTCCTGAAAGTGCTGGTTGATGGCCGCGATGACCTGAATGTCTGTGTGTCACATACGACCCGTGCGCCACGTCCGGGAGAAGAGACAGGTGTGCACTACCATTTTGTCGGCGTTGATACATTTCAGCAGATGGTTGCCGATGACGAGTTTCTTGAGCATGCACAGGTGTTCGACAACTTTTATGGTACGGCAGAGTCGTCAGTCCGCAGGGAACTGGAAGCGGGCAGGGACGTGATCCTGGAGATTGACTGGCAGGGTGCGCGCCAGGTGCGTGAACGCTTTCCAGAAGCAGTTTCCATCTTTATCGTACCGCCGAGCGTGGAGGCCTTGCACGAGCGCCTCTCCGGGCGTGGTCAGGATAGTGAAGAGATTATTGAACGTCGCATGCGTGATGCGATGAGCGAGATGTCGCATCACCAGGAGTATGACTTCATTGTCGTCAATGATACGTTCGATGTCGCCGTGGAAGATTTGCGTGCGATCGTTCGTACCCAGCAGCTGACAGCAGGCCGCCAGGTCGATTCTGTACCCGCTTAAGTCCGCAGCGACACACCTGCTTCTTCAAGCAGCTTTTTCAGACGCTTCTCATCGTAGCCGAAGAGTTTGCGTTTGCCGACGGTGATCACAGGTACGCCTCGTGCCTTGAGACGCTGAAACTCGGCCCAGGCACGATGGTTATTCTCTATATCGAACTCCTGGAAACGCACACCCCATTTTTTCATCGCCTGTTTTGCCTGCCTGCAGTGACTGCAGGCGCGCGTGGTGTAGATAGCGATACGAGGTGTCTTTCCCTGGTTCATGATAGAGAGGGTTTAGCCGTGACCAGCTTACCTGGTCAGGATTTCCTCGGCCTCGGCGTACTTGGCCGCTGTCTTTTCAATGATCTCCGCCGGCAGCTCGGGTCCGGGTGCTTGCTTGTCCCAGTCGAGTGTTTCCAGGTAGTCGCGCACGATCTGCTTGTCGAAGCTTGGCGGACTGCTGCCGGGCTGGTATTGGTCGACAGGCCAGAAGCGCGATGAATCCGGGGTCAGTACCTCGTCGATCAGGTAGAGGGTGCCTTCATCATCAACACCGAATTCGAACTTGGTGTCGGCAATGATGATGCCGCGCTTGCGTGCGTAGTCTGCCGCCTCGGTGTAGATTTTCAGGCTCGTGTCGCGAACCTGTGTAGCCATCTTTTCACCCAGCAGTTCGATAGTCTGTTCGTAGCTGATATTTTCGTCATGCCCACCCACGGCAGCCTTGGTTGACGGGGTATAGATAGGTTCAGGCAGCTTGTCAGCCTGCTGCAGGCCAGTCGGTAGCTCAATGCCACAGACAGAACCTGTTTTCTGATAATCCTTCCAGCCCGAACCAATCAGGTAGCCGCGCACGATTGCCTCGACCGGCAGTGCCTTGAGGCGCTTGACGATAATCGCCCTGTCACCGAGTTGTTCGCGTTGTGCCGCATCGGGAACGACTGATTTCAGTGGCATGTCACTGAGATGGTTGGGAACAATATTCTTTGTGCGATCAAACCAGAAATTGGCGACACGGGTCAGGACTTCGCCCTTGCCGGGAATCGGCTGTGGCAGGATGACATCAAATGCCGACAGGCGGTCGCTGCTGACGATCAGCATGTGCGCGTCGTCGATGGCGTAGATATCCCTCACTTTACCGCTGTGCAGGAGTTCAAGGTGTGGCAGATCTGATTTGAGTAGTACTGTCATTATGGCTGTCAATATTTCAGAGCAAGGATCGGATTGTATCCATAAATATCCCGTCAGGGTAGAGATTCTGACTTTTTCCCCTGAAAGGGGGGTGCTATGCTTTGTGGACAAGGTTTCTGCCTCAAAATTGTTAAAGAGTGAGAGAGATGTCCGATTTTCTGACCGCATTCAAGGGAAGATTTGTTTCCACGCTGCGTTGGCCGCAACTCGATGAGCTGTGGCAGCAATTGCGTAACGATGCAGATGGCGGCTGGTATCTCTACTCGGTAGGCAACCCGCCACCATCACAGCCGTCTGACGAGGCGGGAGTTAGCAGTTTTATCGATGAGATGGATGAGATTCTGCGCACAGGGCACAAGGAGGATTATTGCGGTATTGTCTATGCTGATGACTTGCGTAATCCCTCGCTTGTCAAAATCTACGATCCGGGTAACCTCGGAGTTTCATGCGGATATTCAGACAATCCGCCGCCCCCGGGCTGGGTCATGAGTAAACTGCCTCCCGCGGATATTCTGCCGCCTGTGAAAAAGAAAAAGTGGCAGATCTGGGGTGGTCTCGGCAAGCGTTGACTATTTCACTTTTCCTTTGAATCTTCCAGCGCCGGCTCCTGTTTCAGCTCATGTATCAGGAACAGGGTGAAAATGATCAGGCCGCTGCACAGGAAGATGACACTCTCCCAGTCTGAATTTGCGTAGACCCGGCTCGGTATGTGTGAGCCGAGTGCCCCGCCTGTGTAGTAGAACGCAAGGTAGAGACCATTAATGACGCCGTGATGATGATCCAGGCTGCGATTGAGCAGTCCGGTCAGCGTTGTGTGGACAAGGAACATGCCGCCACAGAAGAAAAAGAGACTGCCAACTGCATAGAGATAGTCGTCCTTGAGCAGGGTCACGGTGCCGATGATGTACATCAGCAACCCGGAGATCACCAGGCGCGTCTCCGGCTTGAAGCGTGCCTTGAGCCTGCGGATGTTCAGGCTGACTATCAGGCCAACCAGGTAACCGAGGTAGAGCAGTCCCAGTTCGATATTCGTGACCAGGGGATCGATACGGCGCATTTCGAACGGCAGCAGGGTCGTAACTGCGGTGAATATAAAGAAGACGATAAAGGTCGTTGTATAGGCGGCGCGAAAACGGGGCAGGGCGAAGATATCTTTAGCAATAGACCAGCGAATCCGTGCAAAACCGGCACCTGCCTCACGTGGTAGCTTGTGCAGGGCAGGAATTGCGCAGAGATAGAGGAACGCCATTACCAGCGGTGGAGAGACGAGGTCGAAGGATTCAGACACCCAGCCCGCCATCATGCGACCAAAGAAGCCACCAATGATGGTACCGGCTATATAGAGCCCCATGGCATGCGGGCGAGCACTCTTTTCTACCGTGGCCGAAGCGTAGGTCATTGCTGCAGTCATCAGTGCCGGCAGCAGTAGTCCCAATGCCACACGGGCAGCAAACCAGTTGCTGTAATCAGGCATGGCCCACATCCACAACTGGGTGATTGCGATACCAATCGCAGAGACATACAACATGGTGCGTGTCGAGACACCCTCAAGCAGATACCCATAGGCAATCGGCATGAGGCCAAGTGGTAGCAGTGTTGCCGTCATCAGCAGGGCGGTATCGGCGGATTCGATTTCAAACAGGTCAGTCAGTGATGGCAACAGTGGCTGTGGTAGGTGTAGTGCTGCCGGGGCAAGCAATGCCAGGTAGAGGATGACCAGGGGTGGGCGTGTGTACAATATCAATTCGCGTCGTAGATCTATTCGGGAGACTGCAATGAGGGGGAATTCTAACACGACGGGAGGTGTGATTGTGCGTCGCAAAAAAGCATACAGAAGACATGGCTGCCCGATGAAGATTCGGCATGCTACAATACCTGACTAAATTAATAGGTAATTCCTCACCGGAGTTTTTGGCGGAATCATGACTGAAGCAGCAGCAAACAAGAAAGAGGCAAGAACTGAAATCACGCAACATGTGATGAGGCTGCTCGATTTGTGGCGACTCGAAACGAGTGAAATGCAGGCGCTTCTCGCCATGCCTTCCAATGTTCGATCAAGAAGCTTTCACAAGTTCCGTGAGGGTATTGAGCCCTTTCCGGAAGATGAGAAGGTTCTGCGCCGTGCTGGCTACCTGCTCAGAATTGCCGATGCACTTCGCACAACTTATCCTATGAATCCGCGCATGGCCGGAATGTGGATTCGCCAGCCACATCGTCGTTTTGGTCGACGCACTCCGTTGTCAATTATTCTCAATGATGGTGAGAGTGGTTTGATCGCAGTGCTGTCGGAACTCGACTGCACTTTCTCCTGGGATCTGACAGGTTCGAAGCAGGGCTGACAAGCGGCTGGAAGCAGTTCTAAATTCGGGTGACTCTGTTGCTGGTAGAGGGTACATCACAACATCAGAAAGTGCTTCTATAAGCAAAGCATTTGTATATACATAAGGGCGTTTATCCACATAACCCATCCTGCTACTAGAAATTAACCCCTTAGCTGACTAGGGTTCAGTGATCACGTAGAAAAACGCTTTAACTCTTTGAAATAAATGTCATTTTAAATCTGTATAAAAAATGACCAATTTATTACAACCCTTTTGCCATCAGGCGATTGCGATGAGATTCCTATCTTACTCACAAAGTTATCCACAGCAATTGTGGAAAACTTTGAGCCAACCTTAGGTATAACCCTGACAAAGTCACGAGGATTCAGATACAGGGAGTGATTTTGCCTCGGAACAATTAGAGGGGCGTTTTCTTTCAGTCCTGTTATAATGCGCCGCCTTGAACTTAAATCCCTCCTGTCAGGAACTCTCTGTGATCCAGAAATTACGAAATATCGCCATCATCGCGCACGTCGACCATGGCAAGACAACACTCGTCGATCAGCTGCTACAACAATCCGGCACACTTGGCGAGCGCTTCGGTCCCGTCGAGCGAGTCATGGACTCTAACGATCTTGAGAAAGAGCGTGGTATCACGATTCTCTCCAAGAACACGGCGATTGTCTGGAACGACTACCGCATCAATATAGTAGATACTCCCGGCCACGCTGATTTCGGCGGTGAAGTTGAGCGTGTTCTGTCGATGGTTGACTCAGTCTTGCTGCTCGTTGATGCACAGGAAGGACCGATGCCACAAACACGCTTCGTGACCCAGAAGGCATTCGATCATGGCCTGCGTCCGATCGTCGTGGTTAACAAAATCGACAAGCCGGGTGCACGCCCCGACTGGGTCATTGACCAGGTATTCGATCTCTTTGACCGCCTTGGCGCCACAGATGAGCAGCTCGATTTTCCGATTATCTACGCATCGGCAATCAATGGCTATGCGAGCATAGAGGACACGGATCGTGAAGGTGACATGCAGCCGCTGTTTGAGGCTATCGTGGAACATTGTCCATCACCGGACGTCGATCCTGAAGGTCCGTTCAGAATGCAGATATCGAACCTCGACTACAACAGTTACGTTGGTGCAATCGGTGTTGGTCGTGTCACGAGTGGCAGGGTCAAGCCCAATCAGCAGGTGGTTGTTGTCAAGCCAGGTGGTGAAGAGTACAAGGCCAAGATTGGCCTGGTCTACGGTTATATCGGCCTTGAACGGAATGAAGTGGAGCAGGCTTCTGCGGGTGACATCATTGCCATTACCGGTCTTTCTGCACCGAATGTCTCGGATACCTTGTGTGATCCTGAGACTGTTGAGGCGCTGCCTCCCTTGTCTGTTGATGAGCCAACAGTCTCCATGACCTTCCAGGTCAACACCTCGCCGTTTGCCGGCAAAGAGGGCAAGTACCTGACTTCACGCCAGCTCAAGGAGCGTCTCGAACGTGAACTGATCCACAACGTGGCACTGCGCGTCGAGGAGGGTACTGATCCGGAGAAATTCAAGGTATCCGGTCGTGGTGAACTGCACCTGTCGATTCTACTTGAGAACATGCGCCGCGAGGGTTACGAGTTGGCGGTATCACGTCCTGAAGTTATTTTCCGCGAGATTGACGGTGATGTATGCGAACCGTACGAGCAGCTGACTGTTGACGTCGAAGAGAAGAACCAGGGTGGCATCATGGAAGCACTCGGTGAGCGCAAGGGTGATCTCAAGAACATGATGCCAGATGGTAGTGGCCGTGTGCGTCTCGACTACATTATTCCATCACGCGGACTGATCGGTTTTCAGACCGAGTTCATGACACTCACTTCCGGTACCGGTCTTATCTACCACGTGTTTGATCACTATGGTCCGACCCAGAGGGGTGGAATTGCACCACGTCACAATGGTGCATTGATTTCCAACAGCACCGGCAAGGCGCTCGGCTATGCACTCTTCAACCTGCAAGATCGTGGCAAGCTCTTCATCAGTCATGCTGAAGAGGTTTACGAAGGCCAGGTTATCGGTTTGCATTCACGTGACAACGATCTCACTGTTAACCCGCTGAAGGCGAAGCAGTTGACCAACGTCCGTGCTGCCGGTACTGATGAAAACCTGATTCTGACGCCACCGCTCAAGTATTCACTCGAGCAGGCACTGGAAGCGATCGAGGATGATGAACTGGTCGAGATCACACCCAGCGCTGTCCGTATCCGCAAGCGTCACCTCAAGGAACATGAGCGCAAGAAGGCATCGCGCGAGCCGAAGAGTTGATCCTGAATAGTTAATTACCACAGGGTGGGTTGAGCCAAGGGCGAAACTCACCGGCAATGAATGCTAATATCATTTGTTGATGACAACTGAATAGACAGACAATTCATATGCTTTCCGGTTTGCGTGTCCTAGCAGCTTTTATATTGGCGATTGTAGTTGCCTTGCTTCTCAGCGCGCTGGTGAATGCACCTCTATATGATGCTTTCCCCGAGCTCTCGTCACGGGGGCCGCATAAGCTGATGAATACCACCGGCAAACTGTTCCTGATACCGATATTCCTGTTTTTACTCGCCTGGTATGGCCTTAACAACAAGCAGGCGCTTGGTTATGGCCTTGAGCGCAGGCTCTTCATCGCAGAGTTGTTCAGGGGCCTGCTGATGGGGATTGGCATTCTGTCATTGCTGAGTGTTGTCCTGATTGTTCTCGATATCCGCTATCTGAAGCCCATTGGTGACGATTTCGCAATGATCCTGCTGAAGGCGATCATCGGGGGGCTCCTCGGCGGTATTCTCATCGGTTTTATCGAGGAGACCTTCTTTCGCGGCGGCATCTACGGTGCGATGCGCAAGAATGCCGGCTTTCCTGTTGCCTTGCTGCTATCAAGCCTGCTCTATGGTTCGATGCACTTTATCAAGCCGCTGCCGCTGCCAGAGGGTGAGCCTCTGCATTGGTACAGTGGTTTCCTGATCTTGCAGGGGAGTTTTGATCAGCTCGCAGACTGGGCGACACTGGACTCATTTATCGGTCTCTTTGCAGTGGGTCTCTATCTTGCTATCGTGCGTGAACGCACTGGTAATCTTGCCTATGTTATTGGCCTGCATGCGGGATTCGTTTTCGTGATCAAGGTTGTGCGCAAGATCACCAAGGTCGATTCGAGTGAACCATTGAGTGTTCTGGTTGGCAGCTATGATGGAATGGTGGGTTACCTGTCGGCGACTGGCCTCTTGATCCATGCAACCCTGACCTGGTTCTTCTGGCGCAGGAACAACAGCTCAAGGTAATTGCTGCAGTATAACTTTCGTCATGCCATTCTTGTTTTCGATCAGGTCAGAGACGATGGGTCTGGTGTCATTCCAGGTCAATTAACTCACAACTGAGAAAACAATCGGGCATGCGTACTTTACTCCTTTCAATATTCATATCCTTTTCAACATGCGCATATGCATTAGATGAAGATGACAAGAATCGTAGTTTATTGCAGTGGTACCAAGGAGAATGGCAACAGGTTAATGCGGCTGGAGAGTCGTTCTATGGGGGATGTGTTGGTAGAAGAGAAATTGCTAACATTCATGCCTTTCCAAACCTTAAGTACAACTCAACGTATAATGGTGTTTTACTCATAAAGGCGAGTGAAGCAAAACCCGATCATCTCTTTTTTTCATCAGCATTGCCCTATATCAATGCGCATTATGATACAAGCGGCATTCAGCTTCTGGTACCGGTGAAAACAAAATCAAATGCAGTGAAAGTCCCTCTGTCTATAGAGGAGAGTGGCAATTATATGAGAATTCATTTGGCCAGTGAGATTCCAGGCATGCCATACAAACGTTATATCGACTTTGAAAATAACCAGCTCAAATTTGTAGCATACGGATCACCCGGGACTGAGAATGAGCGGCCATATTATTTTTCCCGTTGCCCGTAGATTGATGGGGTCTGATCACATGGCTTTCGTCATGGTGCATCCTCTTCTACATATCGCGAATCCACTCACTCCATGAGCCGACATAGAGCTTTGATCCATGCATGCCTGCTATCTCCATCGCCAGCATGTTGTGGATCGATGTAACTCCAGAGCCACACATGTGTACGACACTTTCGGCAGCACTATCTCCAAGCAGCCTGTTGTATTGCTCTCTGAGTGCATCGGCAGGCAGAAAGCAGCCGGCTTCATCGAGATTGTTCTGGAAAGGGTGGTTAATGGCACCTGGAACATGCCCGGCAATCCTGTCGATCGGCTCCGTGATTCCGTCGAAGCGTTCAGCAGTACGGGCATCAACAAGCGTGATTGCGTGCTTCTCAAGGCCCTCGGCGACTGACTGCTTGTCGAGCCATTGAAGGTTGTCAGTTGTCGCCTTGAAGTGGCCGGGTTCTGTTTGCGGTGCCGTGTTTTCGAGCGGTCGCTGTTCAGCAATCCACTTCTGCCAGCCTCCGTTGAGAACGGCGACTTTTGTATGGCCCAGCCAGCGTAGCATCCACCACAGGCGTACAGCGAAAGCGCCCGACATATCATCATAGACAACAACCTGTGAATCATTACTGATTCCCCAGGCCTCAAGTCGATTGACCAGTTCTTCCACATCGGGCAGCGGATGCCGACCGGTTACGGATGTCACTTCCGAGGCGAGGTCCCGGTCGAGGTGAGCATAGCTTGCATTCGGCAGGTGGGACTGCATCCAGGACTGCTCGCCGGTGTCAGTGTTTGCCAGGTCAAAACGGCAATCGATCACAACCGGTTGCTGATCAGCCGCTGACTCTTTCTGCAGTCTGGCCAGTTCATGGGTCTCTATCAGGTTGCTGTAACTCATAGGGTTAGCATGCTCTTATATACGTCTTGATTGATATTTATCAATTTTAATCTGTGTGCCGCCATTGATAATTCCTGATTATTACCTGTTTAATCTGGATGTGAAAGCGTATGAGTCTACCAATGGAAATAGGCAGCATGCTTGGTGTACTGGTTCTGGCGCTGCTGGTGCTCGCCGTGGCGCTGGTAATGCCCTACGCAATTGCCCGCAACCTGGTTACAGGTCACACTTATCGCAATCAGCTGGATAAAGGTCTGGATAGCTTGCGCATCTCCAATATGCTTGGTTTTCTCGGTATCAACAGGTCGGAATACCTGCACACGCAACATGGAGTTGATATTCAAACTCACATGGAAAAATGTGATGCCTGCGAAGACAAGGAGTTGTGTGACGATGTGCTGTCAGAGGAGCGTCAGGAGGAGACGGATCTCGGCTTCTGCGCCAACATTGATGACCTGAAGCGAATCGAAGAGGAGCAGAAAGGTAGCGCGGCAAATTAAGCTGCGTATGAATATCCCACACTCCAGCAGCAACACATCTCAGTAGCTTTTGGTGCAATTGCCTTCCATCAGAAGAATAGCGTCATCATCACGGCTTCCGCCAGCAACACTACGATTGCGGCTTTTGCCACGAGTTTCATCAACTCCTCGAATCGTGCCTGTCGTTGCTTGTATCGGGCTATACTTGCATCAATGCTTTGCATGGTCTCATCGTCCAGATCCGGATCGATCCATGTTTCACTCTGTTTCAGCTGCCGACTTTTGACAGCGGCGATGGCATCTGCAACTTTCACCCTGTAGCGGTGATTGTCCAGGTCAACAAGTTGATGTCGCAGCGCTTCGTGAATATGCATCATGGCTGCATCGATATCATTAAAACGGGCCAGGTAGCAGATGTGCCCGCCAGCCTCGCCATCCGGCAACTTTGGCGCATAGAGTTGCTTGCCAAAGCGGATGATGCCCTGGTGCTGAGGGTGGGTTTCAACTGACAAATAACCTGGGTGCATTATTCCTGATAATCCCTGAAGTACTGCTATGCACAAAATCATACTCCAACATTTTGCAGCTGTCGTCGAACTTTATCAGCAGTTACTTATCTTCAGTCAGGGGCTTTCTTTTGCATGATGAATCGTGGCAGACTAGCCGTCTACCTAGGTGATTTGAAGTTTTTGGTAGAACAATAAATATGACAAAAACTGAGTTGCTGGCTGGAATGCTGTTACTGACGGTTTCATTTCGTCAGCACCTTAAATGGAGATAAAAGGAATGATGAAGAAAAACTATTTAGCTGTTGCAGCAATTGCATCAGCCGTTCTCATATCATCAAATGCAAATGCTGGCACCACTTTTGATGCAGTCAAGAAAAAGGGCTTTGTCCAGTGTGGTGTAACCACTGGTCTGACAGGCTTCTCTGCTCCTGATGACAAGGGTAACTGGACCGGCATTGACGTAGACGGCTGCCGCGCGGTTGCAGCTGCAGTATTCGGTGATGCTAAAGCAGTTAAATTCACTCCCCTTACTGCCAAGGAGCGTTTCACTGCGCTGCAGTCTGGCGAAATCGATATGCTGTCGCGCAATACCACCTGGACACTGACACGTGACTCTTCGCTTGGTATCAGCTTTGCCGGTGTTAACTATTATGATGGACAGGGCTTCCTCGTGAACAAGGATCTTGGCGTCAAGAGTGCGACTGAACTTGATGGTGCTGCCGTCTGTATCCAGGCTGGTACCACCACAGAGCTGAACCTGGCCGACTACTTCCGTGCCAAGGGCATGAGCTACACCCCGGTGACTTACGACAAGTCGGAAGAGACTGTAAAGGCGTTCGAAGCCGGTCGTTGTGATGTACTGACATCTGACCAGTCTCAACTCTACGCGCTGCGTCTCAAGCTGAAAAGCCCCGAAGCTGCAGGTGTATTGCCAGAAGTGATCTCAAAAGAGCCTCTCGGTCCTGTCGTGCGCCAGGGTGACGATGCCTGGTTCAAGGTTGTTCGCTGGTCACTCATTGCCCAGGTCAATGCTGAAGAGCTCGGTGTGACATCTGCCAATATCGATGATATGAAGAAGAACAGTACTGATCCTAACGTCAAGCGTCTCATCGGCCTGGACGGTATCAAGGGTGAAGGCCTCAACCTCGATGATGCATGGGCTTATAACATCGTCAAGCAGGTAGGTAACTACGGCGAGATGTTCGAGCGTAATGTCGGCATGGACAGTCCGCTGAAAATCGCACGTGGTCTCAACGATTTGTGGACCAGGGGTGGTCTGCAGTACGGCACGCCGATTCGTTAATCGCGTGTTCTGAAACAGGTGTGGGGGCAGTCGCCCCCACATTTGTAATGATTTTAGTACAAGCGGGTAAATAGTTATGGCATATGAACAGCCCTCTGTTCCTGCCAAGGCCAAGTTGTGGAATCGTCCCGGTTTCCGTGCACTTGTATTCCAGGTATTACTGGTTGCGGTGCTGCTGTACTTCGGACTGACGATTCTGGGTAACACGCTGCATAACCTCGAACAGCGCGGTATCAGCACAGGTTTTGGTTTTCTTAATAACGAAGCCGGTTTCGGTATCGTTATGTCGCTCATCGAATTCAACGAGAGTCATACCTTTGGCCGTACCTTTCTCGTCGGCTTGCTTAACACGGTGCTGGTCTCATTTCTCGGTATTATTCTTGCCACGATTCTTGGCTTCCTGATTGGTGTAGCCCGTCTCTCGAGAAACTGGATCGTCAGCAGGTTAGCTGCTGTTTACATCGAGACTTTTCGAAATATTCCACTACTGCTGCAGATTCTCTTCTGGTATTTCGCAGTACTGGCACAGCTCCCGCGTCCCAAGCAGAGTATTGGTATCGGTGAAACAGTGTTTCTCAACAATCGTGGTCTCTACATGGGCGCACCAGTTCCCGAGGCTGGCTTCTCGATGACGATTGCCGCATTTTTTATCGGTATCATCGCGACATTTTTCATTGCCCGCTGGGCACATAAGCGTCAGGATGCTACAGGTAAACAGTTCCATACCGTGTGGGCAGGCATTGGCCTGATTATCGGTCTGCCTGCAGTTGTATTCCTCTTCTCCGGTACGCCACTGGCATGGGACCTTCCCGTTCTCAAGGGTTTTAATTTCAAGGGAGGCATGGTGATTATCCCGGAGCTGGCAGCACTGCTGCTGGCGCTGAGTATCTATACGGCTTCCTTTATTGCCGAGATCGTGCGCTCGGGTATTCTCTCGGTCAGTCATGGCCAGACGGAAGCAGCGCATGCACTGGGTCTGCGTAATGCTCCGACACTTCGCCTGATAATTATTCCCCAGGCGATGCGCGTGATCATCCCGCAGCTTACCAGCCAGTACCTCAACCTGACGAAGAACTCGTCACTCGCGACGGCGGTTGGCTATCCCGATCTTGTTGCAGTATTCGCAGGCACGACACTGAACCAGACAGGACAGGCTGTTGAGGTGATCGCCATGACAATGGCTGTTTACCTGACACTGAGCCTGCTGATCTCCTTCTATATGAACTGGTACAACAAGCGCAAGCAGTTGGTGGAGAGATAATATGTCGAAATTTGTACCACAGCCTGATCTGCCTGCACCGATTACCAATGTCGGTGTCATAGGCTGGCTCAGAAACAACCTGTTTCCATCCCCGCTTGATACTGCCATGACATTGGCGGCACTCTATTTTCTTTATCTCTATGTTCCGCCATTGTTCGACTGGGCAATATTCAGTGCCGACTGGTTCGGTGACTCGCGTGATGCCTGTACCAGTGGCGGCGCTTGCTGGGTTTTTGTCAGTGTGCGCTTCAAACAGTTCATGGTGGGGCTCTACCCGGATGCCGAGGTCTGGCGTGTTTCGACTGCGGCTGTTCTCTTTGTTGCCCTGATGATCCCGATGTTTATCAAGGGCTTCAAGCACAAGGCCTGGTTGGGTGCTTTCATCCTGTTCGGTTTTCCCTTCATCGCATTCATCCTCTTTTCCGGCGGCTCGTTTGGACTGGAACTGGTTGAGACGAATATGTGGGGCGGACTCTTTCTGACCCTGGTGCTCTCGTTTGTCGGTATCGTTGCAGCCTTGCCGCTGGGAATTCTGCTGGCGCTCGGGCGGCGTTCCAGTATGCCTATCGTCAAATCGGTATGCGTGGTTTTTATCGAGTTCTGGCGTGGTGTTCCACTGATTACCGTGCTTTTCATGTCCTCGGTGATGCTGCCGCTGTTTCTACCCGAGGGAATGAACTTTGACAAGCTGCTACGTGCCATGATCGGTATCGTGCTGTTCCAGTCAGCCTACATGGCCGAGGTAGTACGAAGTGGCCTGCAGGCCATTCCAAAGGGGCAGTACGAGGCGGCCAAGGCGCTTGGTCTGAGTTACTGGCAGAGTATGGGGCTGATTATTCTTCCGCAGGCGCTGAAGCTGGTTATACCCGGTATCGTTAACACCTTCATTGCACTGTTCAAGGATACCACCCTGGTATTGATTATCGGCCTGTTCGATCTTCTCTCCATGATCCAGAGTGCGTCGCAGGACGCCAAGTGGCTCGGGTTCGAGATCGAGGGCTATGTATTTGCCGCACTGATTTTCTGGGTTTTCTGTTTCGGTATGTCACGTTACAGCATGTCGCTAGAGCGCAAGCTGGAAACCTCTCATGCGAGAAACTGATAAGGATTAAGAGTATGTCTGAAGAAAATGCAAACAAAGCTAACCTTGAGGTTTCTGACAAGGTGATGATTGAACTCAAGGATGTTCATAAATGGTATGGTGAATTTCACGTCCTGAAGAATATCGATCTGACAGTACGCAAGGGCGAGCGCATCGTTATCTGTGGACCCTCGGGTTCGGGCAAATCAACCCTGATTCGTTGTCTCAATCGTCTTGAGGAGCATCAGCGTGGCCAGATCATTATCGATGGCACTGAGTTGACTGATGATGTGAAACATATCGACGCGATTCGCAGTGAAGTTGGTATGGTGTTTCAGCACTTCAACCTGTTTCCGCACCTGACGGTACTGGAAAACTGCTGCCTGGCACCTATATGGGTGCGCAAGATGCCGCGCAGGGAGGCCGAGGATGCTGCTATGGAGTACCTCGAGAAGGTCAAGATACCGGAGCAGGCGAAGAAGTATCCCGGACAGCTTTCCGGTGGTCAGCAGCAGCGCGTGGCGATTGCCCGCAGTCTGTGCATGAATCCCAATATCATGCTCTTTGATGAGCCAACTTCGGCGCTGGATCCGGAGATGATCAAAGAAGTGCTGGATACCATGATCAGCCTCGCGGAGACTGGTATGACCATGATTTGCGTGACTCACGAGATGGGCTTCGCAAAGACGGTTGCCAATCGCGTGATCTTTATGGATGGTGGCGAGATCATTGAGCAGAATGAACCGGACGAGTTTTTCAACAATCCGCAGTCGGATCGTACCAAGCTGTTCCTGAGTCAAATACTGCAGAACTAATCGATAGTCGTTGGTCACGAATCTGTTTGCTGACCAGCAACTAACGACCTTTTTCTGCTGCGCTGCATGATTACGTGCCCGGTCAAAACCTCTACAGTCCCATGAAAGTTGCAATCAATAGCAGCTAAACAGGAGGAGGATAGGTTGGATAACAATAAAGAAGTGGTAGTGGAGAGAGACGAGAACGGCGAAGAGATCAAGCCGCTTCTTATTTCGGCAAATACAATTAGTGTTCGTGCACCGTTCGAGTGGCTTGCCAAAGGCTGGGCTGATATTCGCCGTGCACCGCTCTTCAGTCTCACTTACGGCGGTGTCATTCACCTGTCTACGCTGCTGGTCTTCTGGTTGGTCTACCAGGGCGGGAACACCACCATGCTGTTTACCATCGGCATGGGAGCCTTGCTGGTAGGTCCGGCGCTCGCATTTGGTCTCTACTCGATCAGCCGCCAGATCGAACTGGGACTGGAGCCGCGTCCCGGCTACTGTTTCAGGGAGGCCAGCAAGCACATGCGCAACGAGTTGCTGTTCGTCCTGATCCTGTTGGTGATCCTGCTGATCTGGGCGCGCGCCGCATCAATGGTGCACATCTTCTTTCCCCTCGGTGACGATATCGGTATCGAGGGCTGGATGCAGTTCCTCGCTGTCGGCACTGCCGTCGGCAGTTTTTTCGCTGCACTGGTCTTCGTTACGAGCGTCTTTTCCCTGCCCCTGATGCTGGACAGGAACACCGATGCGATCACCAGTGCCCTGACGAGTATCAATGCCGTGCTCAACAACAAGCTGCCGATGCTGGTGTGGGCTGCGCTGATCGGTGCCCTTCTGCTTGCCGGGGTGGTGACACTGGGCATCGGCATGATTGTCGTCTTCCCGCTGCTCGGACACGCCAGCTGGCATGCTTACCGCGACACAATCAGCCAGCAAGCCTGAAGCTGGTTACTCTTCCTCGACGACCGGGTAGTAGTTGTTCGGAATGAGCACGGTCGGTTTTTTCTGCTGCTTGTCTTTATTGGGGAAGTCGATGGTGTAGTGAAGGCCACGACTCTCCTTACGCAGTTGAGCCGAGCGGATAATCAGGTCTGACACTTCAACCAGGTTACGCAGTTCCAGCAGGTCATTATTGACACGAAAGTTGCTGTAATACTCATCAATCTCGTGACGTAACAGGTTGGCGCGGCGCTTGGCGCGTTCGAGCCGCTTGTTGGAACGAACGATACCGACATAGTCCCACATGAAGCGCCTGAGTTCATCCCAGTTATGTGAGACGACAACGCGTTCGTCTGAATCCGAGACGCGACTTTCATCCCATGGTTTGATTTCACCAACAGGTTCAATGTCGGCAATCTGTTTTTCGATATTCTGAGCAGCAATCTGGCCGAAAACGAGGCACTCCAGCAGTGAGTTGCTTGCCATGCGATTGGCGCCATGCAACCCGGTATAAGCTGTCTCACCGATTGCATAGAGGCCGGGAATGTCGGTGTGAGCTGCCTTGTCAGTAATGACGCCACCGCAGGTGTAGTGTGCGGCAGGAACCACCGGAATGCGTTCGCGAGTGATATCGATACCGAATTCAAGGCAGCGTTCATGGATAGTCGGGAAGTGCTCCCTGATGAAGCTGGCCGGCTTGTGGGTAATATCAAGATAAACGCAGTCGGCGCCCAGGCGTTTCATCTCGTGGTCGATGGCGCGCGCAACAACATCGCGAGGTGCGAGTTCGGCACGTTCATCGAATGCCGGCATGAACCGCTCTCCATTCGGCAGGTGCAGTGTTGCCCCTTCACCACGCAGTGCCTCGGTGATGAGGAATGATTTGGCATGCGGGTGGAAAAGACATGTCGGATGAAACTGGATGAACTCCATGTTGGCGACACGGCAACCTGCACGCCATGCCATGGCGATGCCGTCACCCGTGGTGACATCCGGGTTGCTGGTATAGAGATACGCTTTGTTGGCACCGCCTGAGGCGAGTACTACCACAGGTGCTGCATAGGTCTCGACCCTGTCGTTACCGACATCAAGAATGTAGCAGCCGAGAATTCTTTTCGCCTTGCTGCCACGTGAACTGGTAATCAGGTCGATAGCGATGTGGTCTTCGAACAGGTCGATGTTGTCACGTTTTTTTGCCTGAGAGACGAGAGTGAGTTCGACCTCTTGCCCGGTTGAATCGGCCGAGTGGATCACACGCCGGTGACTGTGCCCGCCTTCGCGCGTGAGATGGAATTCGGAACGCGGGTCTTGCTCATCCTCGCGAGTGAATCGCACACCATTGTCCAGAAGCCACTGAATATTTTCGGGGCCGCGCTTGACAGTATCCCGTACCACCGACTCTTCGCACAGGCCGGCCCCGGCAACCAGGGTGTCGCGTACATGTGATTCTATCGAGTCTTCCTCGTCAAGAACTGCGGAAATGCCACCCTGCGCATAGAAAGTATTGCCCTCTTCAAGCTCGCGCTTGGCAATCACGGCAATGCGCAGTTTCTGATCCAGTCGCAATGCCAGGCTGAGTCCGGCGGCACCACTGCCGATGATTAATACATCATGATTAAAGCGGGAAGAGGGCATTTGTTGAGCATTTAAAGATAGAATATATATATGATGCTAGCCGAACTGGATATTGATGCAACTATTTATGAACTTCACCGCGTCTTCATTGTCCCATTTTAAATCGGGAAATTTGAGCAAGACGGAGCCATGGAGCCCGCTCTATGGCTGAAGAGAGTGATCTGGAACTGGTACAGCGCGCGCAGCGTGGTGACAAGCGTGCCTTCGACCTGCTGGTACTGAAATACCAGCAGAAGGTTGCAGCGGTTGTTTCACGCTATGTACGTGAGCAGGCTGATGTGCTGGACGTGGTGCAGGAGTCCTTTATCAAGGCATACCGTGCACTGCCTAAGTTCCGCGGCGACAGCGCCTTTTATACATGGCTCTACCGGATATCGATCAATACGGCTAAAAATTACCTTGTCTCCCAGTCACGGAGACCGCCGGGATCGGATGTAGACGCCGAGGTTGCCGAACAGCTGGATGCCGGTGAGCGCCTTAAAGAGCGTGCGCGGCCTGAAGATCACCTCATGCGTGACGAGGTTGAGGCAGCAGTCTGGAAGGCGATTAATTCGCTGCCTGAGGAGCTGAGAACTGCGATAACACTGCGCGAGATTGACGGTATGTCCTACGAAGAGATTGCAGAAACCATGGCATGCCCGGTCGGCACCGTGCGTTCACGTATTTTCAGGGCACGTGAAGCAATTGATAACAGTTTGAAACCTTTATTGAATCCGTAAGTCAAAGAGAACATGAAGAAGATGACAAATCCCGAACCGGAACAACTCTCTGCTCTGCTTGATGGTGAAATTTCGTACAAGGATGGCAAGCAGCTAGTCGACAGCTTGCTGAGCCGAGAGGAGGCGAAAGCAACACTTGCCAGGTATCAGACCGTTCGTGCCTGTCTCAATGGCGAAACAGCTGAAATCAACCACGCAGACCTTTTCGAGAGCATCCATAACCAGCTGGCAGAGGAGCCTGTTATTCTGGCACCGGCTGCGATAAAAGGCGGGATTTCACAGGGCATCAAGCGCTTTGCCTCCGGCGGTGCACTTGCCGCAGGTGTTGCAGCTGCAGTCATTTTCGGCGTCAACTCCCTTTCAACAAATGTGCAGGAGCCTGCATTTGTAGCAAATAGTGGCAATGCCCCTGCGGTTGTGATGGCGCCCACTACAGTCTCTTCCCCTGCTGACGCAGAGCAACCAAGCTCAGACAGGCATGGACTTGAGATCTATCTTGAAGAACACGAGAGCCTCTCAAGGGGTTCACTTGGCACTGGTCTACCATTGGCAACCATGGTAGGTTACGAGGGATTCTGAAACTTTCCGTCGATCCTTCGTTTATGCAACGTACCTTAATCAGTCTCGCACTGACTCTCCTGCTTTTTACCCCTGCAGTTGCACAAGACGAGGCAACAACGCTTCTCGATCGCATGACGCAAACTGTGCGTAATCTTAACTATGAGGGCGATTTCGTCTACCAGACCGGCGAAGTCCTCAATGCCATGCATATTGTGCATAGCGTCAGGGAAGGTTTTGAAAAAGAACACCTGTCGACACTGACCGGCCCGAAACGTGAAATTATCCGTGACGACTACACCATCACCCGCCTGACTCCGGATAAAGAGAGGCCTTCAGTATCCGAACGCAGACGTTCACATTTACCAACACTTGCATCGTTTGACCCTGAGCGTCTCGCAAGCCTTTATCGAATTGAGGTGATTGGTGATGAGCGTGTTGCAGGCCGCCCGGTCACACTTGTTGCAGTAATGCCCAAGGATGCCTTTCGCTACGGACACAGACTCTATCTTGATAAAGAGACTGCGCTGCCGTTGAGGCGTGTTGTGGTTGACCGCAAAGGCGCCACCATCTCCCAAATGATGTTTACGACGATCGAAATCTCGGAAATGGATACGCAGCCGCAGGAGGTTAGCGAGACACCCGTCGAAGCGGTTGAGTATGACGGCGAGTGGAGTTTTGATGGGATCCCTGCGGGCTTCATTATTGAGCTTTACAGTCACACAGAGCCGGCGGGACAGGCTCGTGACCATTTTGTTTTTTCGGACGGTATTACGCGTCTCTCTCTCTACATAGAGAATGGTAGTGGTGGTCAGGATAACCGCCAGACCAGCGTGGGGGGCGTCGGTATTCTTTCTACCAAGGTCGATGGTCATAAGCTGACAGTAGTCGGTGAAGCGCCGCTTGATACTCTCAAGATATTCCTGCGTAGTGCCAGGCGCAATTCGGCAGGGAAATGATCGAGGAGCAGGCAGTTGTCACTGCTGTAGCAGGTGATTTGATCGAGGTCAGGGTTGAGCAGCAGTCTGCATGCGGTTCATGCAGTGCCAAATCTGGATGTGGTACCTCCATTGTCGCTTCACTTTTTCCCGGTCGCCAGCAACAGCTGCAATTGCCAAATACCATCAATGCAGTTGTCGGAGAGAGGGTTGTCCTGTCGATCGCAGAAGAGGCGATTATTTCCGGCAGCCTGCGACTCTACCTGTTTCCGTTGCTGGGCTTGATTGCCGGTGCCATGCTGCTAAATTCCATTGCTATCCAGCTAGCACTGCCGCAGGAACTATTTCAGGTTGTCGGTGGTCTATTCGGCATGGGACTGGTACTTTTCATGGTAAGCCGTATGCGCCGACAAAAAGCGCTTGGTGAGATTCAACTGCGCCGTTCAACTGATTCCGTCTCCGGAAATCATGTATCACTGGATAATCTGACGAGGTAACCTGAATGATAAGGACAATCACTGCACCAGTAAGTGCATTTCTGATGACGCTAACTCTTCTGTTCTCTGCAGTTGCGCATGCGCAGTTGCCTGATTTTACCGAGCTGGCAGAGAAGAATTCACCTGCGGTGGTGAATATCAGCACTAAGCAGAATGGCACATCCGGTAATAAGTCCGGGAAGCATCATTTTGATATACCCGAGATGCCTGGTGGCGCACCATTTGATGATTTGCTGAAACGTTTTTTTGGTGAGCAGTTCGATTTTGACCAGATGCCTGACTTTAAAAGCGAGTCGCTGGGGTCCGGTTTTATTATCAGTGAAGATGGTTATGTCATGACCAATCACCACGTTGTGAATGATGCTGATGAGGTGATTGTACGTCTTGCCGACAGGCGCGAATTCACTGCTGAAATTATCGGTTCTGACAAGCAGACTGATGTTGCACTACTGAAAATCGATGCGGATGGACTGCCAACCGTGAAAGTTGGCAACGGGGCAGATCTCAAGGTTGGTGAATGGGTTCTGGCTATCGGTTCGCCTTTCGGTTTTGATCACTCGGTCACTGCAGGTATTGTCAGTGCAAAAGGTCGCAGTCTTCCCGAAGAGAACTACGTGCCCTTCATCCAGACGGATGTGGCGATTAATCCGGGTAATTCAGGCGGACCACTATTCAATCTCGATGGTGAAGTCGTCGGTGTGAACTCCCAGATCTACAGCCGCAGCGGTGGTTTTATGGGGCTCTCATTCTCGATTCCGATCGAGGTGGCAATGAATGTCGCTGATCAGCTGCGCTCCAAGGGCAAGGTCTCGCGTGGTTGGCTGGGTGTGTTGATCCAGGACGTAACCAGGGAGCTTGCGGAATCCTTCGATATGGAAAAACCGATGGGAGCGCTTGTGGCTCGTGTCATGCCTGACAGTCCGGCTGAAAAGGCGGGCATGCAGGTCGGCGATATCATCATTCGTTTCAACGGCAAGCCAGTTGAGAAGTCATCCAAGCTGCCACCCATGGTTGGCTCGGCAAGTATCGACCGTCCGGCACAGGTTGTTGTGCTGCGCGCGGGTGACGAGAAGACTATCTCTGTCAATATAGGCGAACTGCCTGATGAGCAGCTTGCCATGCTGGAAAAAGAGCCGCAGCCTGAGCCTGAAGAGAAAGAGACAATTCTGGGTCTCGTGGTCTCGAACCTGACCCAGATGCAGCGAAATGAACTCGGAATCGCAGAGGGCGGCGTCATCGTCGAAGAGGTGCAGGAGGGACCTGCACGCAAGGCGGGTATTCGTACTGGTGAAGTCATCGCCATGATCGGGAGTCACCGCATAATGGATGTTGATGATTTCAGGAAGGGAGTAGAAAAACTGCCAAAAGAGAAACCGATTGCGATCCTGGTACAACAAAAAGAAGGTTCACGCTGGCTGACGCTTCGACTCTCTGATTGATCTAGAGTTTAGCCGGGGCTGCTGAATGGTCAGGCTGGAATTCTATTACCGGGAGGGGTGTCACCTGTGCGAGTCGATGTGGCACGAGCTGGGTGACTACCGCTCCCGTAATAACCTTGAATTCAGCTGTATCGACATTTCGCGTGATGAGAGTCTCGAAACACGCTACGGAGATATGGTCCCGGTGTTGGCCCACGGTGAACGTGTCATCTGTAACTATTTTCTCGATCCGGAACTTCTCGACGCCTTTCTGGTTAATCCGGATTAATCTCCCTGTTTGCGCAGAAATTCGTTAGAATATGCAAACTTTTGACCGTGCTGTGCGATAGAAGCAGGCGGTCTCCTTCAGTGCCGGACACCACAAACATCACCACTAATGACAGACCTGAGCCACATACGTAACTTCTCCATCATCGCGCACATCGATCATGGTAAATCGACGATTGCAGATCGTTTTATCCAGCTGTGCGGCGGTCTCACCGAGCGCGAAATGGACAGCCAGGTGCTTGATTCCATGGATCTCGAAAGAGAACGCGGAATTACCATCAAGGCGCAGAGCGTCACTCTCGACTACACCGCGAGCGATGGTGAGACCTACCAGCTCAACTTCATTGATACCCCTGGACATGTCGATTTCTCCTACGAGGTGTCGCGTTCACTCGCTGCATGCGAGGGTGCATTGCTGGTTGTTGACGCAGCCCAGGGTGTTGAGGCGCAAAGCGTAGCCAACTGCTACACGGCAATCGAAATGGGCCTCGAGGTACTGCCGGTACTGAACAAGATTGATCTTCCCTCTGCCGAGCCTGATCGCGTCATTAACGAGATCGAGGAGATTATCGGCATCGAGGCTGAGGATGCCCTGCATGTCAGCGCCAAGACAGGCATTGGTATCAAGGAGTTGCTCGACAAGCTGGTTGAAACCATTCCACCGCCCGAGGGCGACGAGAATGAGCCGCTACAGGCATTGATTATCGATTCCTGGTTCGACTCCTATGTCGGGGTTATCTCGCTGGTGCGTGTCATCAATGGCGTGCTGAAGAACAAGGACAAGATCAAGATCATGTCGACCGGCCGTCAGCACCAGGCTGACAACGTGGGTGTCTTTACTCCCAAGAAGACAGTTACCGGACGTCTCGGCCCGGGTGAGGTTGGATTTCTGATCGCCGGTATCAAGGAGATCGACGGTGCACCTGTCGGTGATACCGTGACCCATTTCGATAAGACGGCCGAACAGCCATTGCCCGGTTTCGAGGAGATGCGCCCGCGTGTCTTTTCCGGTCTCTACCCGGTCAGCTCCGATGATTACGAGAGTCTGCGCGATGCGCTGCAGAAACTGCGTCTTAACGATGCGGCTTTGCATTACGAACCCGAGACCTCGCAGGCACTCGGTTTCGGTTTCCGCTGCGGTTTCCTTGGCATGCTGCACATGGAGATCGTGCAGGAGCGCCTTGAACGTGAATATGATCTCGACCTGATTACAACAGCACCGACTGTAATTTACGAGGTGCTGAGTAACGACGGCGAGGTGATCAAGGTTGATAACCCGGCAGATTTGCCCGATCCCTCCAAGATCGACGAGATCCGTGAACCCATCATCGAGGCGACCATTCTCGTGCCCCAGAATATGCTTGGTCCGGTTATCTCACTGTGTGTCGAGAAACGTGGTGTCCAGAAGAACATGCAGTATCTCGGTGGCCAGGTACAGATTAACTGGGAGCTGCCGATGAACGAGGTGGTGCTCGACTTTTTCGATCGCCTCAAGTCAGTCAGTCGCGGTTATGCCTCCTTTGAATACGAATTCAGGCGTTTCCAGCCTGCACCACTGGTGAAGCTGGATATCCTTATCAACGGCGAAGCAGTTGATGCGCTCTCTGTCATCGTCCACAGGGACGCATCGCAGAGCCGTGGTCGCGAGTTGACCGAGCGCATGAAAGAGCTGATACCAAGACAGATGTTCGAAGTCGCCATCCAGGCTGCGATCGGCAGCAAGATTATTGCCCGCTCAACAGTCAAGGCGCTACGCAAAAATGTCACGGCCAAGTGTTATGGTGGTGATATCACGCGTAAGAAAAAACTGCTCGAAAAACAGAAAGCGGGCAAGAAGCGCATGAAGCAGGTTGGCAGTGTTGAGATTCCCCAGGATGCATTCCTGGCAGTACTCAAGGTTGGCCAGGATTAACTGAAAAGGCATAATGACCTTTAATCTCTAAATGGAGCAGGAATGAGTTTTGATATAGAAACAGTGCTGGTATTAGTTGTCGTTGTAATGGGAGTCGTGTGGCTTCTGGATCGACTCTACCTGCGTAAACGACGCAAAAAGGATGTCAAGGAACCCTTCCTGGTCGACCTGTCGCACTCTTTGCTGCCAGTCTTTCTGATTGTCCTGATTCTGCGCTCTTTCGTCTTCGAGCCATTCAGAATTCCCTCGGGCTCGATGATGCCGACACTGCTGGTTGGTGATTTTATTCTCGTCAACAAGTATGCCTATGGACTCAGGCTGCCCGTTAGCCACAGCAAGATCATGGATACCGGATCACCGCAACGAGGTGATGTTGTGGTGTTCAGATTTCCCATGAATGATTCTATCGACTATATTAAACGAGTGGTTGCCGTTCCCGGAGACACTGTCGCCTATCGTGACAAGATCCTCTATATCAACGGTCAGCCGCAGCAGGTTGAAGGACTGGAAATCTACAATGGTGTTGGCGGAGGAAAGCGCGAGACTGGTGTATTACATGCTAGTGAGAAACTGGATGGCGTTGAGCATAGTGTGCTGATTAACCGGCGCCGTCCCGATTTCGGACCGGGCTGCCAGGTGTTGGCTGATGGTCCCGTGAGAATCCCTGAGGGGCACTATTTTGCAATGGGGGATAACAGGGATAACAGTAACGACAGCCGTTGCTGGGGTCTCGTCCCCGAGAAAAATCTGGTTGGTCGAGCCTCGATGATCTGGATGAATTTTGATTCTGATTTACCGGGGTTCCCTGTTGAGTGGAGTCGTATTGGTGAAACTATTAAATAAACAGAAAAATCAGCGGGGCGAATCAACTCTCTCGATCCTGTTGTTGATCGTTGCCGCAGTGCTGGTCGGTACTTTTGCGTTCAAGGCGGTGCCGGCTTACATGCAAAACAGGACGATCGTCGGTATTCTTGAGGAGCTTCAGCAAGATCCGACCATGAAGGGGAAGAGCACAAGCCAAATGAAAGAGTTGTTTTTCAAACGTCTGAGAACCAATTCGATCTACGAATTTGACAAGAAGAATTTCACTGTCAAGGAAGAGACGAGGCACACGGTATTACGTGTCACTTACTCGGTACAGAAAAAATATATGTTAAATATCGATCTGTTGCTGCATTTTGACGATTCCGTGGAAATTCCTCCTAATTGAAACTTCCCCTGATGAAACTGTCCGAGCTGATCAACTATCAGTTCGACTCGCCTGCGCTGCTGGAACTCGCACTGACACACAGGAGTGCCGGCGGTAACAACTACGAGCGCCTTGAATTTCTCGGTGATGCCATTCTCGGCATGGTGATATCCGACTGGCTCTACAAGCGCTTCCAGGCGGCCAGTGAGGGGCAGCTAAGCCGTTTGCGTGCATCACTTGTCAAGCGCGAGACACTCGCTTCCCTGGCGCGAGAACTCGATATTGGAAAATATCTTGAGATGGGCGTCGGAGAGCAGCGCAGTGGTGGACACTCACGTGACTCAACCCTGGCTGATGCGATCGAGGCTATCATCGCTGCCGTCTATCTCGATGGCGGCATCGACAAGGCGCATAAGCTGATCCTGTCACTGTTTGACAGTCGTCTCCAGGCGGTCGATTTGAATGATTGCGGCAAGGATTCCAAGACACGATTGCAGGAATACCTGCAGGCGCGCAATCTCGAACTGCCCGAATATGAAATCCTGCGCACAGAAGGTAAACAGCATCACCAGACATTTACCGTACAGTGCAACGTGAAATCCCTGCAACTCACATCCGAAGGGATAGGCAGGTCACGCCGCAAGGCAGAACAGGCTGCCGCAGCCGCACTACTGGAACAAGTCGATGCAGAGTGAAGATAAAGTCACGCGCTGCGGGTATGCAGCTATCGTTGGACGTCCAAATGTCGGCAAGTCAACGCTGATCAATCGTCTGATTGGTCAGAAAATCGCGATTACCTCACATAAACCCCAGACCACACGCCATGCAATTCTCGGAATCAAAACCACCGATGAAGGCCAGATACTCTTTGTCGATACACCGGGCATTCACAAGCGCGGCGGCAAGGCGCTAAATCGTATCCTCAACCAGACGGCAGAATCTGTCTTGCCCGATGTCGATGTGATTGTTTTTGTCGTGCAGGCAGGCAGCTGGACTGAAGAGGATGAGAAAGTCCTCGCGGGTATTAAACGTTCAGGCAGACCGACCATTCTCGTGCTTAATAAAATGGATAAGCTCGAACGGCGTGAAGAGGCTTTGCAGTTGTTGGCAGAGCTGAGTAAAAAATATGCGTTCGAGCAGATGATTCCAACCTCTGCATTACAGGGAAAACAGGTCGACGTGGTTGAGTCAGAAGTGATGAAACTGCTTCCGGAAGCCGATATCTGGTACCCGGAAGACCAAGTCACTGACAGGTCTGAACGTTTCCTTGCAGCCGAATTGCTGCGAGAGCAGCTGACGCGCCGCTATGCAAAGGAGCTTCCCTATGCAGTGACGGTCGAGATCGAGCGATTCGAAGACGAGGGATCACGCTATCGAATCTCGGCGGTTGTGTGGGTCGAAAAGCCGGGTCAGAAGGGCATACTCCTTGGCCACAAGGGTGGAGCCATGAAAGAGACTGCACGCATCGCACGTGAGTCGATGGAGAGCAGTTTCGGACGCAAGGTGTGGCTGGACGTGTGGGTCAAGGTTAAAAAGAGCTGGTCATCCGATGAGCGCTCTATCGCCAGCCTGGGCTATACCGATCAATGAGCATACTGCTGAGGCGCGCCTTTGTGCTTCATCGGCGTCCTTTCAAAAACACCAGCCTGCTGCTGGAACTTTTCGTTGAAGGCGAAGGACGTTTCCCTGCAGTTTCTCGCGGCGGTGCCAAGGGGAGTACGGCCGGACTGTTGCAGCCCTTCACTCCACTGAGGCTTGGCTGGGGAGGGCGTGGGGAAGTGAAAAGCCTGCACGAGGTTGAGCCGGATGACTATCAGCTTGATCGCCTGGTTGGCAAACCTCTCTTCTGCGGCCTTTATCTCAACGAGTTGCTGATGCGCCTGGTGCCAAGATCTGAGCCACATGACCAACTCTTCGGTGATTACATCAGAACACTCTCAAGCCTCGTTGGGGAGATCCCCCTGGATTGGAGTCTGCGCCTGTTTGAGATGCGCCTGCTGCAGGCAGCAGGATATGAGCTGGTAACCGACGTGACGCTCGAAAACGAGCCAGTTGAACCGGGCAGAAACTACCTTTACCAAAAGGGCAGGGGCTTTTCTGAATCTCCTGTCGAGCTATCAGCAGACACCTCGAATATCATCTCGGGCAGGACATTGATTGCACTGCACAATAAGACGTGTGATGATATTCAGCTACGTCAGGAAGCGAAGCAGCTGTTGCGTCGCGTGATTGACTATCACCTTGATTACAAACCATTAAAAAGCAGGGAGCTTTTCGGATAATTGACCATGATGAAGAGATTACTTGGCGTCAATATTGACCATGTGGCAACACTTCGTGAGGCGCGCGGAACACCTTATCCCGACCTGGTAAAGGCAGCACTCATGGCCGAGGAGGCAGGTGCCGATGCCATTACGCTTCACTTGCGTGAAGATCGACGCCACATTCAGGACAATGATGTTGAAATTCTCATTGGCCGTTTGAAAACACGTATGAATCTCGAGATGGCAGCAACAACAGAGATGCTCGGGATTGCCAAACGCATCGGGCCGGCCGACTGTTGCCTGGTACCCGAAAAGCGCGAGGAACTCACCACTGAAGGTGGGCTTGACGTTGCAGGCCAGAAGGAGATGCTGACAGATTATTGTGCTGCACTTGCAGAGGCAGGTATTCGGGTTTCACTTTTTATCGATGCCGATCCAGTTCAGCTGGAAGCTGCTAAAGAGGTGGGTGCACCTGTTATCGAGATTCACACCGGTCACTATGCGGATGCCGCAGACCAGCTGCAGCGTGAAGCCGAACTGGAGAAGGTGCGTAAGGCAGTTATCCAGGGGAGTGAGCTCGGTCTGCAGGTGAATGCGGGACACGGACTCGATTATGACAATGTACAGCCTGTTGCCAGGTTAGAGGGTGTCATCGAATTGAATATCGGTCATTCGATTGTCAGTCGTGCAATCTTCTCTGGCTGGCATGCAGCAGTTGCTGATATGAAAGAGCTGATGGTCAGCGCTTGAGTCCAGGCCTGTTTTAGGCTGTGTCATTGTCATATTAAACGCGGCGCCCCCGCCGCGATCGGGTTTTCTAATGCACGTAACTACGCATCTGCCCCACCAGTACACCCTGAATCTCGACCTGGTCAGGACGATATGTCATGGGTGACATGCTCGCGTTGGCAGGGTGAAGAATTGTACTCGTCGCCTGTTGTTCAATCCGTTTCAGGGTGGCTTCTTCACCTTCGACCAGGGCAACGATGATTTCACCATTACGTGCGTGCGAACGCTTCTCTATGACGACGAAATCGCCATCCAGAATCCCTTCATCAATCATTGAGTCTCCTTTTACCTGTAACACGTAGCAGGGAGCCTGTGTGTGCATCCATGTTGGAACATCGAGCGTTTCCGGTGTGGAGACGGCCTCGATCGGTTGTCCTGCGGCGATGCGCCCCAGCAACGGCAGTCCGCTATCGTGTCCACTGCTTTGCATCGAGCTTGCAGTCAGGCGAATGCCCCTGCGCTGGTTGTTCATTGGTTCGACAAGCCCGGCTTCAATCAATGCCTGTACCTGCTTATGCATGGAGCCGCGGGAACTCAATCCCATTGCCGTACAGAGTTCGGATAGGGTGGGCGGGTGTTCGAACTGTTCCTGGTTGTTGAACAGGAAATCGTAAATCTCCTGTTGTCTGCGAGTCAGGGTGTCAAACATATCGAGGTTCTCTTTGTGTTCTACTAAATTCAGTATAGAACAGGTGGAGAACTAATGAAAGCCCTGTGATTGATGGCATAATCGCCCCACGATGATACTTTGAAAATACTCAGTGTTCCTGGTTACGCATATGATCCGCCGTACGCAAAAAAGCATTATCAAGAAATGCTCGAAGTTTAGGCTCTATATCCATGTCATCCATAGCTTTATTCATGCATAATAGCCACTGGTCCCGTGCTTCCTCCGTGACCGTAAAGGGCATGTGACGACGGCGCAGCCGGGGGTGACCATACTCGGCTTCGTAGAGTCCTGGACCACCGAGCCAGCCGCTGAGAAATTTGAAAAGCTTGTCTCGTGACACGCGCAAACTCTTCGCATGCATCTCACGGACCGGTTCAACTTCTTCCAGTTCATCCATGTAGTCGTAGAAGCGATCGACCAGTTCACGCACTCTCTCTTCACCGCCAAGGAGTACGTAAGGCGTTTCATCCTGTATGTTCATTTCGGGACCTGTTCTATTAACCAGTTTCTGGTTGCCTGTTGCCAGAAGCTGTCGATTGTATCGGCTTCAACCGCAGCTTGTCCGAGAAAATCGAGTGTGAGATTAAGCGTTTCAAGTGGTCGTTTAGTATCAACAGGGTGTGCCGCATCACTCTTGCTGAGTTTGTTTCCGTTGTCATCCATCACCAGGGGCACGTGTGCATAATCGGGTGTTTCCATGGCCAGCAGCTGTTGCAGGTAGATCTGCCTGGGTGTGGAGACCAGCAGGTCACGCCCACGCACGATGGAGTTAATTTTCTGATCATGGTCATCAGCGACGATTGCCAGCTGGTAGGCGAACAGGCCATCGGCCCGTTTGAGGACAAAATCACCGATATCCCTGTCCAGCTGCTGGGTGTAAGTTCCCTGTATACGGTCGTTGAACTGAATCACACTCTCGTCAGTAATGATCCTGAATGAAAACTGGGTTGCACCTTCACGCATACCGCTGCGGCAAGTGCCCGGGTAGACAAGTCCGTCGACTCCAGCTTTTGCCTCGGCTGCGATCTCCTTGCGGCTGCAACTGCATGGGTAGACGAGTTGCCTGTTACTCAGTTCATCGAGCAGTGCCTGGTAACGTTCGGTTCGGCGAGACTGGTACTGTATCTCGTCATCCCATTCGAAACCCAGTGCTTCGAGCGTGGCAAGAATGGATTCAACAGATCCGGGTTTCTGACGGGGCTGGTCAAGGTCATCGATACGTACGAACCAATCACCCTGGTGATGACGGGCATCGAGATAACTGGCGACTGCTGCAACCAGCGAGCCAAAGTGAAGTGGTCCGGATGGGGTAGGGGCGAAACGTCCGCGATAGTGGCGCATCGTTCAGATGGGGCAGCATGCCGCTGATTCGGGCATGCTGCCAAGCCAGTGGCCTCAGGCCATCTGTTTTTCCTTGATCTCTTCGAGTGTCTTGCAGTCGACGCAAAGGTCAGCTGTTGGCCTTGCCTCGAGGCGGCGAATGCCGATCTCGACACCACATGAGTCACACCAGCCGTAATCTCCCGCATCCAGGCGGTCGAGAGTGGAAGTGATTTTCTTGATCAGCTTGCGCTCGCGATCACGTGTGCGCAGTTCGAGGCTGAACTCCGACTCCTGTGAAGCGCGGTCATTCGGATCAGGAAAGTTGGCCGCATCATCCTGCATGTGATGCACGGTACGGTCGACCTCTTCCATCAGGCTCGCTTTCCAGGCGTTGAGAATGGCACGGAAGTGTTCTTCCTGGGCCTCATTCATGTACTCCTCTTTTTTGGTCGGCTCGTAGGGAGCGAAACCAAAGGTACCGAGGAGCGAGCTGTCATTTGCCTGGGCAGCGGTCGCTTTTTTCTTTGTCGCGGCCTTCTTTTTTGCCACAACTTTTTTCTTGGCTACTGCCTTCTTTTTTACAGCAACTTTTTTCTTGGCTACTGCTTTCTTTTTCACAGCAACTTTTTTCTTCAGGGCAACTTTCTTTTTAACTGTTGCCTTTTTCTTTGCCGCAGCTTTTTTCTTTGCGGGCATAGGGTTCTCCTGATCCGGGATCATTTGCGCTCGTTATCGGCCCGTTGAAATCGTCAAGTCGGGCCCAAATTCAGCACGATAAATATTCAAGCGCGCTATCTATAGCAGAAACTCTCTTTTCAGACAAGCAAAATACGTTACCTGATAATTCATGAAACGAAAAGAGTTGCATGCAAAAAACAGGAAAAAACCCTGATTCAGCAGTATGGTATGTTAATAGTTTGCAACTGAAAATAGTAGTTGGCGTGGAACAGGATCCCTTTGTTTTTACCATTTTTTTGATTTTCACCGGTGCTGCCGTGATGGCGACACTGGCCCTCTATGCGCGCCAGTCTCTGCTAGTCGCCTACGTTGTTCTTGGCATTCTGCTCGGACCCTCGGTGCTTGGATGGGTAGGGCATGCAGGACTGGTCGAGGATATCTCGCATATCGGAATCATCTTCCTGCTTTTCCTGCTGGGTCTGAACCTGAATCCTGCAGAATTGCTGCACATGATGCGCAAAACCTCCTGGATTACACTGGTGAGCTCTCTGCTCTTCGGTCTCGGTGGCATGCTGGTCGCGCTGGTGTTCAGCTTTGGTTTTGAAGAGGCCTTGCTGATCGGTGCCGTAATGACCTTCTCGAGTACAATCATTGGCCTCAAATTGCTGCCAACCAGTGTGCTTCACCACCAGCGTACCGGAGAATTCATCATCAGCATCCTGCTATTGCAGGACTTGCTGGCAATCGGGCTGTTGATCTATATCCAGGGACGTGGCAGCGGTATTGAATCCGTGTGGACGCCACTGCTGCTGATTCTGAAATTGCCGCTGCTCGGACTGATTGCCTGGTTGATTACCCGCTACCTGCTGATTAGGCTGATCAGGCGTTTCGACAAAATTCAGGAGTATATTTTTCTCACTGCCATCGGCTGGTGTCTCGGTCTTGCCGAGCTGGCGCTTGCCATGGGGCTCTCTGCCGAGATTGGTGCCTTCATTGCCGGCGTTGCGCTTGCCTCCAGTCCGATTGCGCTGTTTGTCTCCGAGAGCCTCAAGCCGCTGCGTGATTTTTTCCTGGTACTCTTCTTTTTTGCCCTGGGTGCAAAAATGGACTTGTCAGTCGCCATGCCGGTGTTGCTGCCAGCGCTGATTCTTGCTGCACTGAGCCTGTCGCTCAAACCACCGGTGTTCCGCTGGCTGATTGAACGCCTCGGCGAGTCGAAAAAACGCGCCTCGGAGATCGGTATACGCCTTGGCCAGTTGAGCGAGTTTTCCCTGCTGGTTTCAGTGGTGGCACTCGAGGCATCCGTGATCGGCCACAAGGCTGCCTACCTGATTCAGTTTGCAACCCTGTTCAGTTTCATTGGTTCGTCCTACTGGATCGTGCAGAAACTGCCGACACCAATTGCACTTAAAGATGAGCTGCGTCTGGATTAACCTGGTGGAGAGAAAAGAATGAACTTTGATCTCGTCGTGAATACGCCAGTTGGCAAGGTTGGCATCAACCTCGATGGCAAGCAGGCTTTTGATGTCACTCTCCAGCCTGACGTCAGCCGCGCAAAAACGCCTGCGCAGCACGCCTGGCTGAAAGAGTGGCTCGACTCCTATTTCGAAGATGCATCAAACTGGTCGGCGCTGCCGGTTTCACTCTCCGGAACAGATTACCAACAGCGTGTCTGGAGTGCCCTGCGTGAACTCGGCAGCGGCGAGGTGGTGACCTATGGTGAGTTGGCAAAGTCACTTGGCAGCGGCCCACGCGCGATAGGACAGGCATGTCGAACCAACCCCTGCTCATTGCTAGTGCCATGTCATCGCGTGGTAGCCGCCAATGGCAGGGGGGGGTTTCACGGGCATAGTAACGGCAGCTGGCCGCAAATCAAGTCATGGCTGCTGAAACATGAGGGTGTCGAAATTTGAAAACCGTGCGCGCGGCCGATCAGACACAGATAGAGGCGTTCGCGGATGCCCTGTGGCTTGAGCGCGGCCTCAGTCGCAATACACTGTCGGCGTATCAGACTGACCTGCGTAAACTCTCTGAATGGTTGAGTGCAAGCGGGCAGTGTGAGCTGGTTAACGTACGCCGTGACCAGTTGCAGTCATACCTCGCGAAACTCGCCGGTAGCAGCCACAGCAGTCGCAGCGTGGCACGTTTTCTCTCCGCGGCGCGCCAGTTTTACCAGTGGCTGAGCAGGGAGGGGCGCATTCAGACTGATCCCACTGCGCAGATCGAGGCGCCAAGGCTGGGACGGCCATTGCCCAAGTCGCTCACCGAGGGCGAGGTTGAGGCGCTGCTCGAGGCGCCTGATCTGTCTACGCCGGAAGGATTTCGTGATCGCACCATGCTGGAACTGCTCTATGCGACCGGGCTGCGTGTTTCCGAGCTGGTTGGTCTTGGCATGGAGTCGGTCAGCCTCAACCAGGGACTTGTACGCGTGATTGGCAAGGGTGACAAGGAGCGCCTTGTACCTCTCGGAGAGGTGGCCGTTGACTGGATTCAGCGCTTTGTCGCAGAGCATCGCGGCGAACTGCTGAAAAAACAGGTCAGTAGCGCCCTGTTTCCGACACGGCGGGGAGGGGGCATGACACGCCAGGCCTTCTGGTATCGAATTCGCAAGCATGCTCAGACGGCGGATATCAAGAGCCATCTCTCGCCCCATACGCTGCGCCACGCCTTTGCAACCCACCTGGTCAACCATGGCGCCGACCTGCGTGTTGTGCAGATGCTGCTCGGGCACAGTGACCTTTCCACCACCCAGATCTACACCCACGTCGCCAGGGAGCGCCTGGAAAATCTCTATAAAAAGCACCATCCGCGTGCCTGAAGGGCGAGCAAACCGATAAATCCCGGGGAAGATGTTTGCCCTGATTTCGCGTATGATGCGCGATGTTATTTATGTCGCCTGGTAGCGAATTTTTTTGCAAGTTTTCTGTCAAAAGCAGGGTCTCTACCAGGTGGAAATCAAACAACAGGAATAGAAATGAAATTGAAACTGATTCTCTCGAGCATCTTCGCCTCACTGCTGCTGGGCCAGGTTGCCATGGTGTCTGCCGCGCCAGCATCGGATGCTCAACTGCAAAAGCAGGTAGAAAAAATACTGGAGAAATTTGACGCCAAGGGTGCGGAATTCACAATTAATGAATCTTCTGCCAGTGGCTTGCGCGAGGTAGTTCTCGGGCAGGAAGTCTTCTTTTTGACCGAAGATGGCAAATATATTGTTCTCGGCAATGTGCTTTCAATCGACGAGGGCATGCGCAACCTTGCTGAGCAAACACTCGGAAAAATTCGCAAGCCTGTACTGGATACAGTCAGCGATGAAGAGATGATCATCTATGGCAAGAAAAATGCGAAGCACACGCTGACTGTCTTCACCGATGTGAACTGCTCTTTCTGCCAGCTCTTTCACAAGAAGATGGGTGAAATGACAGCCGCCGATATTCGCGTTAAGTATGTTTTTCTGCCGGTTATCACGCCGAGCTCTTATGAAAATGCCAAGTCTGTCTGGTGTGCAGCTGACAGAAACAAGGCGCTGACCGAAGCCAAGGCAGGCAAAAAGATGGCAACGGCATCTTGTGATACGCCAATCGACAAGCACATGGAAATTGGACGTGAGTTGGGCATCAATTCAACCCCGACGATTTTCCTTGCCGATGGTTCCAAGTCGAGCCTCAACTGGACAAAAATGAGTGGTGGCGAGATTGCTGCTGCGCTGGATGAACTCGAGAACTAAGAGAGCAGAAGACGCATTCAGGCCATTGTTATACCGGCCTTGAGCCGGTATCCACACCCACCCTCGTCATGCCGGCCTTGAGCCAACATCCAGGAGTGTGTGCACTGTTCCTGATGAACCCCGGGTCGAGCTCGTGGTGACAATCGCGGCGATGGCGCCGCTCCTACAGAATGATGCAATACCCGGATCCCCACCTTCGCGGGGATGACGGAATTGTATAATGCACAAACATCGTCATCCCGGACGAAGAAAGGCGAAGGCCCGGGATCCGAACACCGCACAAACCATGCAGGAGCCTCATCCCAGGGGCGATTCAACTCTCCCGCTGCAGTGCCTTCAGTGTATACAGCAGGCTCAGCGCCTCTCGCGGTGTCAGCTCATCAGGATCAATCTCCTCAATCTCCTTCTCAATTCTGCTATCAGGCTCCGGATCCGGGCTGAACAGCGGCAGCTGGCTACTGGACAAGTCTGACTTTGCGGCATCGCCCTGTTCCAGGCTCACCAGCTTGGTACGTGCACGATGAATCACGGCTCTCGGCACACCGGCTAGCTGGGCAACTTGTAAACCGTAGCTCTGGTTTGCAGGCCCTTCCATGACTGCATGCAGAAATACGATGGATTCTCCCTGTTCAACAGCATCGAGGTGTACGTTGACAATACCGTCAAACTCTTCCGGGAGGGAAGTGAGTTCAAAATAGTGGGTAGCGAAAAGGGTCAGCGAGCGCAGCCCTGTTGCCAGTTCAACCGCGCACGCCCAAGCCAGTGAGAGGCCGTCGAATGTGCTGGTGCCACGCCCGATCTCATCCATCAGCACAAGTGAGTATTCGGTCGCGTTATGCAGTATGTTGGCTGTCTCTTCCATTTCAACCATGAAGGTCGAGCGTCCACCGGCTAGATCGTCCGATGCGCCAATGCGAGTGAATATCCTGTCGATCGCGCCGATACTTGCCGCCTCAGCAGGCACAAAACATCCTGCGTAGGCCATCAGCACGATCAGCGCATTCTGGCGCATGTAGGTCGATTTACCGCCCATGTTGGGACCGGTGATGATCAGCATGGTGCGTGCGTCACCGAGCTCGGCACCGTTCGGGATGAATGGCGTATCATTGACCGATTCCACCACCGGGTGGCGACCTGCCTTGATCGAGATTTCTCTCTCTTCTGTCAGCTGCGGACGCGTCAGACCGAGTGTCATTGAGCGCTCGGCTAGGTTGGCCAGTACGTCGAGAGTGGCGACGGCTTCAGCTGCTTCCTGCAGGCTGCTGATTTCTGCTGCAAGCAGATCAAACAGCTCATCGTAGAGTGCCTTTTCACGTGCCAGCGAACGTTCACGTGCACTCAGTACCTTGTCCTCGAACTTTTTCAGTTCCGGGGTGATGAAGCGCTCAACGTTTTTCAGTGTCTGGCGGCGTACATATTCGTCTGGTGCGGATTCAGCCTGTGCCTTGCTGATCTCGATGTAATAGCCATGCACCCGGTTATAGGCGACCTTGAGCGTGGCGATACCGGTACGCTCCTTTTCGCGCATTTCGAGATCGAGCAGGAACTGGTCTGCATTCTGTGACAGGTCACGCAGCTCATCCAGTTCTGCATCATAACCGACTGCAATGACACCACCGTCGCGTAGTACCACGGGAGGATTGTCGATAATCGCTCTCTGCAGCAGGGCGGCTGTTTCAGGGCGGGGCTTTGCCATGCACGCCAGCTCAGTCAGCAGGCCCTCGCTGAACGGCTGCAGCAGTTGCTGCAGTTCTGGCAGCAGATGCAGCGAATCACGCAGGGTGGCAAAATCGCGCGGGCGTGCACTTCTCAGTGCAACACGTGCAAGGATACGTTCAATATCACCGCAGGCACGCAGCAATTCGCTGATTTCTGCATCACAGCCGGAGCGGGTCAGCTCCTCGGTTGCATCATGACGGTTGCTGACGATGAGGCGATCACGTAGCGGACGGTTGAGCCAGCGACGAAGCAGGCGGCTACCCATCGGTGTAGTGGTGTGATCGAGAATGCCGGCAAGGGTATTTTTCCTGTCACCGGATACCGTCTGTTCGATTTCAAGATTACGACGAGTTGCCGCATCGATAATGATGGCGTCATCGTGACGCTCGATCGTCATGCCACGCAGATGCGGCAGTGTGCCTTTCTGAGTCTCCTCGACATACTGCAGCAGGCAACCCGCTGCCGCGACCGCCAGCGGCACATCGTCACACCCAAAACCGCTCAGATCGCGGGTGCTGAAATGACGCGTCAGTTCTGCAGTTGCAGTGTCGAATTCGAAATGCCACTCAGGCCTGCGTGTGATGCCGGTTTGCTGTCCCAGGCTCTCTTCAGTATTCAGGCTTTCGGAGACGAGCAACTCCTGCGGCTGCAGGCGCTCAAGCTCCGCGCTGAGATCTGTCCTGTTGTCGAGTTGCTGAAGAAAGAATCGCCCGCTGCTGATGTCCAGCACTGCGAGCCCATAATCATCGTTGTGGCAAAGGGCTGCAATCAGGTTGTCGCGTCGCTCTTCAAGCAACGCCTCGTCGGTGACTGTTCCTGGTGTGACGACGCGTACCACCTTGCGTTCAACCGGTCCTTTACTGGTTGCCGGGTCACCGATCTGCTCGGCGATAGCGACAGACTCACCGGCACGCACCAGGCGAGCAAGATAGTTCTCCGCGGCGTGATAGGGCACGCCACACATCGGTATAACGCCTCCGGCAGATTTGCCGCGCTTTGTCAGTGTTATGTCGAGCAAACGAGCGGCTTTTTCTGCATCACCATAGAAAAGTTCGTAGAAATCACCCATACGATAAAAGAGCAGCATATCTCCAACTTCTGCTTTCAAATGCAGGTATTGCTGCATCATCGGGGTATGAGAATTTTTCTGGGTGTTCTTTTGTGCCTTGTTCTGACTAGCTTTGATGTTGTTATCGTCTTTTTTCATCAGTATTAACAAGGCTTCTTCATGTGTATCTGTCTTTTCAATTCCGTTCTACAGGTTTCAATGAACATCAATGAATCTCAGTTTTTAGTGTAGCATATAGTGTAATATGCTACACTTTAACAAAGGAAGTGTAGTATTTCCTTCTGTTGAAGCACAAAACCCAGTGCGCTAACACTGGGTTTGCTGACCACGCAAACCTGAGAAGGAGGTTAATGTGACTGCTGATATTGTAGAGCTGCCATCACGCAGACGCAAACCAATACCTGCAAAGCCCCTGACCGCACTGAAGGTTAAAAACCTCAAGTCCGGTGTCATATCAGACGCACACCCGTACCGTGGACTGAGACTCAGAGCGAACAAGAATGGTACGAAGACTTGGATGTATCGCTACAGGGCTGACGACAAACTCAAACAGATCAAACTAGGCACTTATCCTGCAATGGAGCTATCCGAGGCTCGTGAGGCTCTATTAGCGCAGCGTAAGCTGCGGGAGCAGCATCTAGACCCTCGGCTGGTAGCAGATCAGAAGAAGGAGCAAGCTCGCCACCAAGCCCGTGAGGCAGAGAAAGGCTTATTCGTCTTTGCTGTGATGGTTGAGCAGTATCTTTCGGAGCGTGTTGAGAAAGAGCGAAAACCAAAAGGCGCAAAAGAAGTGAGGCGTCTACTTGAACGTGATCTCGGTGAATTGGCAATTCTTCCTGTTATGGATGTAGAGCCGGAATATCTGCATGAACATATCCTTTCGATCGCAAAACGTGCACCTGATGTAGCACGGGTATTCCGTCAGGAGTTGGCTAGGGCATGGCGTTATTCCATCAATACCGGACGTACCAAAGCCGCTTGTCAGATCAACACCGATACCGGAGGTAAGCTCACACAAGGCAAGCGTGAGCGTTTTCTCAAGGAGGAGGAACTCAGGAAGTTACTGCCTTGGATGCATCATTACTCTCGTACCGTTCAGGATGCACTTACATTGACACTATACCTTGGTCTGAGAAGTGGCGAAGTATGCAAGCTGAGGGATGAGTGGTTCACGCAGGATATGGATGGCTGGTGGCTGGTCATACCTGCCAAAGAGATGAAAAAGCACCACTCTGACCATCTTGTACCTCTGACTGGTACTGCACTTGCTATCGCAAATAGAAGGTCTGGTAATGGATTGTGGTTTCCGTCCCGTACTGGTGGTTCAATACAACAGAAGGTATTGGGGGTTGATGTCTATGCCCATTCTGGTCGGTCACAATCAGATAACTACAAAAATCACACAATTTGTCCTGTGACTAAATGGTCACCGAACGATCTGCGCAAGACAGCGCGTACACACCTTGCAGCGCTAGGTTGTCCTTTGGAGGTCGCCGAATCAATCCTGCATCACAAACTCTCTGGTGTTGCTGGTCTATATAACCGACATACTTACAACAGCGAGAAGCGAGTATGGCTGACTAAATTGGGCGAGTATTTTGACTCACTGGGAGGTACGGCATGAACAAAGAGAGATGGCTGAATGAGCCATTATGGACACTTGATGAGTGCGCACAACTTTGTTGTGGTCATGATCCAGATGAATCTAGAGGGGTTGACGGAAAAGACGATGAACAGATTGAGAAACTCTACGTTGCAATTAAAAAGGTTAAGGAAACCATCAATCGTGCTGTGCGGGCTGAAACCTTGGAGTGCATAGAGAAATCCGGAGTTAGTAAAGGCGATAGAGTCTTTGATGCGGATAAATTATTTAAGCCGAAAGTAGTCACTGCATGGGCAAGCAAGCGCTATGATGATTTCCCATTTAAGCCCGAAGATTTTGCTTCTCTATTCTCTGGAGAAGATGAGGATGGAATGCCAAAGCTGTTGAGTATCGCTATTAATGCTTGGCAGCGGGTCTGGGTGGACAAAGAACTGGGAGATAAGCCGCTAGCCAAGACGATCATTCCATGGCTAGACGAGGAGTTTGGTCTCTCAGACGAGGAATTGAAAGCTGGTTCGAGGAAAGCTCAGGCGATAGATATGATTATTCGCCCTGATAACAAAAAGCAAGGTGCAGTCATTACTAAATGATGCGTATACGGGTGGTCACCTACGGGTGATCACCCGCCTACAAAAGTAATTATGCCAAAAAAATCCCACCACCCATCAGCGCTATATTCTTCAATTAATTTGGTAAGTACTACATGGGTGAACACCTACGGGTGACGAAAGAAAGTATTAGATTATCACCCACATTGACCTGCTTAACTTGCATGTAAATAGCAGGAAGTTTCAGACAATAGTAACTGGCTTTCTGCTTGTTGAAACCACAAGCAAGAGGCAAGACTGATGGCATTACCTGAACACTTACAAGTACTTCAAGACCCCACTCTTAAACAAACTAGTGAAATCCTGCAAGTATCACCTGCAACAGTTTGGCGGTTGTGCAAGAAGGGCATCCTCAAGAAATACAAAACTGGGGGTTGTGCCCGCATCAATCGTGAATCAATCGAGGCGCTGAGAAATAGCGCAGCATAAAGAAACCTGCACCGGACGGCTTCCGAATGCAGGTTCTTTTTTGTCTCGACAAGACACGAGTAATTATAACTGCTTCTGGCTACCTGTGCAGATTATCGACAAAAGGATAATCAGCATGAAATTTAAGATTATGAAAGTTGCCGACATCCGGAATATGCCGGAGTGGGCGGAACATGTTGCGGCACTCGATGATCGCATCAATATCAACATTGACTCAGTTTCACCGCTCAGAGCGCTGGTGCTTTACAGAAACCGTGTAGCATCTAAAGAAACGTATAACTCAGTGGTCTACACTAGACCAACTGGAGATGTGTACTCTTTTCTTGTCAGCGATACTGAAAGGCTGATACTCAAGGTGTTACAGCGTAATTATTGGGTTGAGAGTACTGACTTGAAAAGTAGTCGCTACGAGATTCGCAAGGGTATCTCTAACCTCAGACAGGCTGGTGTGACAATCTGCACCAGTAGGATCAAGCACGATGATAGCGAATTATCTGTAGGTGTCTGGCGACTGTTGGGCGAGATCATTCTTGTACCAACTGCCGAAGATATGAATGTGTCTACTCTGATCGAAATCATGCCCAGTCAGACCGATGCTGCTGTTATTGAGATCAACAAGGCAATGATAGCTCATAGTAAGCGGCTGAAAAATATTGATCAGTTGGCAGGTGGTGCGGAATGAGCAGGGATGACCAACGTGCCCAGACCATCTGTAGATTGGTCAAAAAGGGCGGTTTCAGAGCTAAAATTGATGCTAAGTGCTGTGAATGTATCTATGACCCTTGCTCAGAAGGATCATGGCGAAAGCAGGTCGAACAATGCACTTCTTCGAGCTGCCCGTTATTTGACGTAAGACCTGTCAGTAAGTATGGCTAGCTTCTCTCATGCTGAATTCTGATCTGGAAATTGCGGAAAACGTCACGGCATTGGCGGAAGCGCGAATTCAAGAGCGTAATAAAATTGGACGCTTTCGTCGCAAGCCTCACACTTTTGCAGTTATTCCAATGGGCATCCTCCAAGACCTCGTGCCTCTTGGGCGTAAGAAATATCGCTCAATTGTTGTGGCAGTCTGGATCAGCAGTCTTTGGGATGGCTGGACTGGGCGCAATGACAGAAAATCGAGACACATTCCACGCCAAGACGTATTGATGACGAAACGTTGGATGCATCAGGAGTTTGGCTACTCGGAGAGTACCATTTATGATGCTTTAATCGATCTACTAGGCACTAACCAACTAGAGGTGACGTCAAAGGGTCACTATTCAAAGAACGGTGCTCAGGGAACGAAATATCGACCAAATTGGATGCCTGCTAAAGGACGGAAAATATTTGTATACTGGGGGCTTCTGACTTCAGATGCATTCCTGAATTTGTCGATCACAGAACAAGCTGTTCTGATTCTTTTACACGTCCATCACCATCGAAAAATCAACCGACTGACACTTAGTGGCGGCGCATTAGTCGAGTTTGGCATCCACAGAAACCGCTTGCCTGAGTATATAGATAAATTTCGCCATACAGGACTGCTAGATCACGTTGAGGGGCACATCTATGCATTTAGCTGGTTCGACGAGAAAGGTAGCCCAATATTTGACCACCTGAATAAAAATACTGATGCACCTAACTCATACAGCACATGCACCCAACACATACCAAAGAAGATTTCTGTGGCTGGTTAAATATGCACCTAACTCATACCAAAGAGAGGCAGTTGTCATGCACCTAACTCATACCACTACATATATACCACTACCCATAGTGATTGGGATGGTGGAGTAAGCATATGTCAGAAAAGACAAGAACCAATGAGGCTATCGAGGCACTCAAGTCCTCTCAGATAGAACGCAGAACAGCAGGCTGCCATGAAGAACATGGTAATCATGTTGAGGCGTACCAATGCCACCAGATGGCAAACCTTGAGGAGCAGCGCTACGATGAACTAATGCAGCCTGATAGCTCGGTGACGGTTAGTAACGGAGAAGTTATTCCTGATGGAAAAGAAACAAAAGACATTTTCATCCGTGACACACTTAAAAACCTAGATAGTGCAGCACTTGATGCCAGTCTGGCGAGGACGAACCTCTTACTGCAGGATCATCTCGATGTGTTGGCGATCGGAATTGATGCGACAAATAGTCTAGATGATCCCAATAGTCTTGAGAAAATGCTCCTTCATCAGGCATCAGCTAGTCATATTGCAAGTATGGAGCTGATGAATCAGGCGATGGCTCGATTGAATAAATTGAATAGCTATAACTCAAGTGAGCGTGAACAAGCTTCAATTCACTGCGGCAGACTCCTAAACAGTTACGCTCGTGTTACATCCAGCTATCAACAGTCACTGCTGACCTTGCACAAGTTGCGCAATGGTGGAAAACAAACCGTGACAGTGCAACACGTCAACGTGGAATCTGGCGGTCAGGCAGTCGTAGGGGATATCCACCCAAGGGGGCAGGAGAAGGTGAGTGGGTAAATGGAAAGGACGACCCCATGGGGAAATTGTCAGATGTGGGGCTAAGACGCGTCAGGGGCATTCTTGTGGTCATTACGCTATGAATAATGGCAGGTGTCGGTATCATGGTGGGAAGAGTACTGGTGCGAAGAATCCGAGACTAAAACACGGCTACTACACCAAAGAATCGAAAGTATTTCGCAAATTGATTTCGCAGTTATTCGACAAATAGTGACCAATTTAATATCAAATTAGAAGCCACACACCGCAGAGCGCTTTCATGCAGATCGGGAGGAATTCCAAGTACGCGGGGGATTTTATGAAGCTCGCGCTCAGGGCGCAAGCGCGGTGCTGTCGTGAAAACCCTGAAGGAGTATGACCGGATCATAAGTGCCTAGATGTGTTGCCGGTAGGTATGATTCGGACTCTAAATGAGAAAATGTCTGCTTCGGCTAGAAGCGTCCAATATTTCCTTCTTCAGTGATATGTCTCACTCTTTCTCATCCAGACATAAAGACCGATCAGCGTGGTCATATCGTCTCTAGTTAGCGTACAAGCAGTACCAAATTGCTCGATTATTTCCTCGCCAGACATGCTTAGGCAGGCAATTAAGATTGACTGGGCATCATCCTTCTGCCTATCTGAGTAATCACCTTGTGCAATAAATCCATTGAACGCTGATGCCAGTGCCTCGGCTTCATCTAGAACACATTCTCTAATACTAAGATTCTTCATTAAGAATTTGTTATGTGTATTTTCACATTCTTTTCTTTAAATATTCGTAGATACCTTTGGCTTCTTCACCATTAAACATTTGATCAAAATACTGTATGTAACCGATTAACTCATTTAGAGATAAGATTTTTACATGTTTGAATTCTTCTTTAGGCTTTTCATTAGTCATTACGATAATATTTCTGATTGGTATTTTCTTGTCGCCCCAATGATGGCGTACAAGCTTAATATCGTTACGTTTTGAATCACTATTCAGCAATACAAAAAGTGCGAAGCTAGTTCTTGAGATTTGTTTGACAGGTGATCTAAGGTCAAGGCTGTTTACTGAAGCTTTATTCCAGTTTTTTGTTTCAAGTAGAAATACTCCTGCCCGACTAATTAGAAGATGATCAATCTGAATGCTGAATATTCTGTCATTTTCTTTTTTATTGTAAATTGGCGTATCAAATTTTAATGAAAAGTCGTTTATCAAATAGCAATCATCAGGTAGCTGCTGAAGCTCTCTCACAACAGAGCTTTCCCCAATTGCACCAGCGATTACTGGGTAAAGCCCATCAATAACCTCTTTTGTATAAATCAAATCATCAAGAGACTTTTTGCAGCGCCCTGAAATAATAGCTTCTTTATTCTTTAGGGAATCATCGATTTCATTCTGTAATTGAACCACTGTATTTTTTGCACCACTTGTTTTCTTCTTGAGAATGCTATCTAAATTATTTTCTAGGCTAGTCTTCTGACGAGATAAAGATTTGATTTTAAAGTAGTAGAATGCTCTAAAGAATAAGTTTCTATTACTCTTGTCGCTTACCTGCTTAGTTTCTACGTCGAGATTTCGTATTTTCTGATTTAATTCATTTCGAATCTCAGCTCTTAACTCATCATAGGACTGTTGATGAGCAATCAAGGTAGACTGTTTGCCTTGTATTTCTTCATCAAATGCATCCTCAATACGACTCGGCAGTTGATTTTTCTCAGCCTCATATTCCTTAAGAAAGCGATTTATCTCACCAATTGAATTAAATCTGGATACACCACTTTTATTTAAGGTTTCTTTCAGTTTTTTAAGAGGCTCTATTTGTCCATCTACAATGGTCATATCTAGAATCTACAGTTACGCTTGTATCACATCGAGGTAACGACAATTACTAGCGAAGTAACGCCTATGCATTAGTTGCGCCAGTCCATCGAAAAGCCCTCCGAAATCCTTCTGCCTCTGCTTCTGCGACTGTCAATTTATAACACTCTCCCCGATGCTGTTCAATTTTTGTCGTATCGTATTGTTGATCAAAAGGGAGGTGATATATACGTGCGCCATCCTTTCCTGAGATATTGCACTTAATACAAGGGTATTGCTTAATTTGATCATTTTCTGTGAACTCTACGCCTAGTACTGATGCAAACTGCTTAGCTTCTGGTGAAAGTTCGAAAGTCGTCATGATGATTGGTGTGATGGAATCCATGTCAATATTCTTGATATGAGCGTAATACAGTGAAGCACCAAAAATTTGTGCTACTGTATTTTCACGTACAGGTCTGCCCTTGTTAGATGAAAGCCGTTTACATTGAATTACTTGAGTTTGTCCGTTTTTCGAACAAACAAGGTCTATGCCTAAGTCATTTAGTCCCTTGACTGCTCCGTGGTAAATCACATCGTAACCATCTTGCTCATAATTGTATCCAACATAACGCTCATACTGAATCCCCGCAGCCCATGCGTTCCTTTGCCTGTAGTTCCAGTATCTCTCTAATGCCAATTGATTCCTTTCAGTTGCCGACATTTCTTTCCACTCTGCTGCAGAAACAAAAACACGAATAGGATCATCTCCATTAGCGGTCAATTTTTTAATCTCTTTCTCTTGTCGCAAGCCTTCTACCACGTCTTCAACAGAAAAGTCCTCATACTCAACTAACCATGGTGCTTGCGCTTCATATAAAGCAACACGATTCTTAAGAATGTTCACTTCTTGCCTCAACTCTCTTGCTGCTGCCCTAACTTCTTTAATATCTTCCGCGGCTTTAAATGCAGGGTGTTTTTTAGTTTGTAAATAATTAACTTTTCTCTCATCGATGGTTTTTTGGAAAAAATCAGCCCACTCAATGAGTGATGGGAGAAGTGCGCCGTCTTTCATTATTTTTTCTATGGCATTTGAATATATGTCCTGAAGCAATATATTCTGCGTCTTGATTTCGTCATATGCCTCTACTAGTTCGCTGTTACGTCGTGACACAGATATGACTGATGATTGATACCGTTCGCGCCAATCTTCAACTACGTTATTGGCTTCTTTAAGTTTATCTTTTAGATCGGAGGTTTCTAAAAGTTTATCCCTTAGATCGGAGGTTTCTAATCTTGCTTGGTTGAGATCGGACTTTAACTTATTAATATCTCGTGTTTGATGATTGTTCTGGACATTATTACTTAACGTTGATTCTTGTAGTTCCCGCTTTAGAATTTCTTCCTTAATGTACCGATCTTTCTGGTAGCTATATGTCTTATATGCAAGGCTCTTTGCTTCTTTCAATTTTTGCTTGAGGTCTGTAATTATTGAACCAGCCTCTTCGAGTATTGATTTCTCAGCAAGACTAGCTGTAATCTCAGACTCTCTCAATTTCTTCGATAATTCTTCTCTTTTGTTGTTCCCGAATGACCAGCCAATTGCACCACACGCAAATGAATAAGCCAAAATACCAACGATCAACGTAGCATCATCACTCATAAACCCACCTAATAAATATGCATAATAATTAGAGTTCTTTTTGCAGCATACCACCCTAAGCCGATAGTCATTTATTAGAAACAATCAACAACAATATCGACTATAATAAATTTGTGAAACGCCGCCGATTTAAGTACCAACTTGCGGGCGGGATAGAAAATCAGCTAAAGCGGGATGGTCTTCAGCCTCATGACCAGCGCCTGCTGGGTGTGATTGAGGCAACAAACTGGAGACACAATCATGAGCAATCAATTCAAAGTTGGCGAACTCGTCATTATGCAGAAGGCTGATTATTGGCTTGAACATGACGGTATGTTAGCGGTGGTGATTGAACCATATGCAAATCGTTATGCAATCGATCTGAGGACTGTTGAGAAACGCTGGGAATGGACGTACGTCGTGAAAGTGCTCATGAATCCAGCAAGGGTGGTTGCGGCAAGACCGGATCAGATGAGAAAGTTGCGTGACGATTCACCGGAAAGCCACATACAGGAGACCGCGCATGAGAAGCTTTCTAAGCTGAATTCAACGCATAAAAGTAGCGAAGGACGTAAAAACTTCATGGTCTAATGTCGACTATTGTTTAAGCAACGGACATCATTAGAGTATTAAGGAGCAGCGCAGTAGGTAAATGGAAAGGTCGACCCCATGGGGAAATAGTAAGATGTGGCGCAAACACTCGCCAAGGTCATCCATGTGGACATTTTGCCATGAAAAATGGAAGATGCCGGTATCACGGTGGAAAAAACACTGGAGCAATCAATCCGAAAATCAAACACGGTTACCACACAAAAGCATCTCTTCAATTCAGAAAGTTAGTATCGAAAATATTAAGGTCAACAAAACTCCAATGAAAATAATAAAGCTGGTAGCCTTATTTGTCTATATAACACTTATAGCTAATACGTCACACGCAGTTGATTCTGACTCTGCATTCATTGACCACTACACTGATGGCGACCTATTTACAGAACAAAATCAATATGACAAGGCAATATCTTCGTATAGTCGAGCCTATGATAATGCAACAACAAATGAAGAGAAGATTAAGGCAGCAGGTGCAAAAGCTCAATTATTTTTTACTGTCTGCAATTATTTTCCCAGTCTGATTTGGGTCGGTAAAGTTCTAGAATTGGATAGGGATAATGCATGGGCTATCAATTTACAAAAACTTGCTAAACAGAAGCAAGAATCAGATGAAAAATGCTCTCACTTAGTGGTTAGTGAAACTGATCATGCTATAGAGGAATTTGCAAATAATTCAGAAAAACTAATTACCGAGCCAATGATCTTTAAGGCAATCCTGCCATGTAGTGGTAGTAGTTGTAGAGAATATATACTCGCAATTGGTCTTATTACTGAAGATAGCCCGCAAAAACTCGAAGCTGCGATAAATGAGAATCCATGGGTAAAAGATGTAATGTTCCATAGCCTCGGTGGGAATCTAATAGCAGGAATAGAAATGGGTCGCATGATAAGGCACAACAATCTCAATACGCATATAGAGAGGTCATATTCTACTGAGGTGCTGTATAAATCCACAAAGTACCAATATGCCTCTAGGGATTCTTTGGCAATAGTTGAAGACCCTGTGTGTTATTCAGCATGTGCATACGCTTTTCTTGGCGGTCGAGATAGGACAATTGATTCCGATTCGTCATTTGGCATACATCAGTTTAAATCTGACCTTGGTATCTCATTAGAGAGTACTACTCAATTAATTTCAGCTGTATTGGGTGAATACCTTGTTGAGATGGGAGTTGCGTCAGAGCTGCTAACAGTCGCCTCGGCTACAGCAAGTGAAAGCATGACCTCTCTTGATGGAAGGGCGCTGGAAGCTTTAAATGTTATTACTACACGGAAGTATATTAAGCAAAGGTGGGAAATAGCCGTTGATGAAAGGAATAAATTAGTTGCTAAAGTTTCACAGCCTAGCGATACAGATAGTGAGTATCAGCATACATTATTGGTCTATAAAAATAACGACATGTTTGTAGGAGTGGCAATAACTACTGTTCCGTACCCTCTCTTCAAAGATAATAGCTCATGTTTAAAACGCCTATCAAATGATGCTCCTCCTCCTGATCAGTTTTCAGTTGGGTATGACATAGACCTCAGATTCGGTAAGGATGAGTACTCGTACTTAATAGAGGATTATTTTGTTGCAAGTGATGAAAAATCGTTTGGCTTGGTTTTCAATATTTCAAATGAAGCGTACCGAAAATTGCGTGAAGGAACGCAATTAACATTAGTATATTTTCCAGCAAGGATATGTAGCCAGCATGATATATTTGTCACTTTCCCAATTGAAAATCAGAAGAGGATATTAACAGCTATCGCTACACACTAATATCAATTCTGTTCAATATTGTTCAGCTTCAGGTAGAAGCCTAAGCGGATATTCAAAATATATACGTTGTAAAGTACTACATGAGAAAAGAACATGATTAACGCATTTGTAAACGTTATTGAATCTCCTTCAAGTCGAGATCTTCTTGATGGGCGTACCGAAGGGCGCATGTTGGTAGAGGCATTAACATTAGCAGAAATACCTAGTGCATATAACCTCGTTACAGATTTAGAAACATTCCATGAGGCTATAAATGTTCGCCTTCGTGCTGCGGCTAGAGAGCATGACAAAGTACCTATCCTTCATTTTTCTATGCATGGCAATGAGCAAGGTATTCAATTAACGAGCGGTGAGTTTTTATTGTGGCAAGAGTTAAGAGGTTTGCTTTTGCCTATTCTGCGAGGGACACGGGGAACTTTACTAATATGCATGTCATCATGTGTAGGTGATGCAGGCGTTAAAATGGCAATGAATACAGATGATGAGCCTAGCTTTTGGGCGTTAGTCGGTAATACGCAGGAAGCTAGTTGGGCTGATGCGGCGATTGCATTCTCTTCTTTCTATCATCTGTTTTTTAAAGAGTACAATATCAACGTATGTGTAGAATCCATGAAAGTGGCTTCTGGAGACCATAACTTTGTGTACCACCTAGGAGAACAAACGAGATTGAACTGGCTAAAGTTTTTTCAAGAGCAGGGAGAAGCCCAAGTAAATACGGCGATACAGGGCTCAGATAATAATGATGGGTAATAAAATATGTAATAAAACATGGAAGATCGCCAGAAGAGTTTAGCCCTTAAGTATAAGAAAAAGTAATCACAATCAGCAGCTAAACTACAATGAACTACCATGAGGAAGTAATAAATGGAAAAAGGTCTTTTGAGCGGGTTCCTGATCGGCACTGCGTTAACGCTTATTATTGTATCTTTATGCTTGGCATATATTGCCGACACCGCATTTTTAGCTGGAATTCAAGCGGTAGGGTCTATCGCTGTTGGTTTCAGCGCAATCATTGCCTATCGATTATACCGATCGAATGCTGACCGACATCAACAAGATGATGATCGGAAAAGATCTGAGACCTTCCTCAATGAGTCGATTGAGTTACTAGAACGAGCATATGAAACTTTCACCCGTAGTGGACATAGTCCGCCAGATAATGATCGTTTATTGTGGTTATCTACAGCAAGAATGCTTCTCAGATTCAATAAAATGAAAAGTCTTATAACAGAGAGCGATCATATTCATATTGCGGATGAAAATGAAGAATATATGAGGCTTAAGTTCTACACACTTCTCGATTCCTGCAGAGATAGATTCACTCTTGATTACTTCATGCCAAATCGTCGTTTATTTGATGGAGATAACATCGACAGAAAGTCTCTAGCGGTGATATTTGATTTCTCTAAATGGAAAGAAGGGACGGATGATCCCCTTGATGCTGTCGATGACCAAGAGCTATTTGCTCAAGGTGCAGCGCAAATCGACTATCTAGGAGTTCATAGCTATATTGAACAGGATCAAAGATATTGGGAAGAAATAAAGAGGCGGAAAACAAAATATGATGAACAGCAACGCTGATCAGGAGAATCGTCTATGAGACCTGTCATAGCGTTAATTTATGAGAGGTGATTTTCAAGTGAAATTGTAGCTTCTCTGATATGCGCAAACTTTGTAATTGCAATTGCTCTCGTTCCAATTACACAGTACTTTTGAACATAGGTGTAGCATCTGGTGTAGTAAAAGATAATAAAACAATATAAGTAATTGAAAAACAAGACAAGATCCCCCTATGCATCATCGGAGTGTGCTGGCTCTTGCTGCCTGTAGCCTCTCCCTTGTTGGCGCCTGCTTTTTTCTCTTTCGTTGGTCTGGTCATTATTCTATTCGAGGACATACATACGGCTGCCCCTGGTTCACCTTTTTTGAACTGTCGCCGGTATGGCAGAGCGAGTATACCAAATGAGAGGAAGAGGGAGTTCGAAGGGAACAGATCAGAGGTTCCCTGGCAGACAAAACGAGGCCAACCCGCAGGTTGGCCTCGTAGTGTAGTTACATAGCTGTTCTAGTCGCGCCAGCAATCCTGATCAGCACCTGCGGGAGGTGTGCCATAGACAGGCCCATCCTGATTGGTGGTAAATGTTCCACATGCATCACCAACCTGTTCTGCCCGAGGAGTCGCTGTGGCGGTGAATCCGGTAGCGGTATTCGCAGTGATATTCAGGGTGTAATACTCCTCCTGGCTGTACCATGGGTTAGCAGTTCGTATATTCACAGCTGTTCCGTAAGTCGTATTGTTGCGACGCCATTTTTCCTGCATAAGCCTGATATTCTCAAGGCCGTGCATGGCATCTGCACGCCTGGCTCGATCAACGAAATCGCTGTAATTAGGCAAGGCAAGAATTGCCAGGATAGCGATCACGGAGAGTACAATCAGCAGTTCGATGAGCGTCATGCCTGCGTGGTTATTTAATGATAATCTGTACATAAGGTTCTCTTCAGATGTCAGCCTAACGCGTTATTATAAATCCAGTCCCAATTCCATATCGGGCAATTCCCAACTGCTGCCCTTTGCGACACTCAGCGAAGTGAAGGAATCTACGGTGTCAGAATCGCTCAAAGTGTCAAAGGTTGCAGTAATGTTTAACGTCTCGCCAAACTCGGCAACCACGCCGCAGCTATAGACTGCACTCTTGCCTGAGGCTGCAGTACTAAGATGCAGACAGCTGGTGTCATAAGTCTCTTCACTGATTTCGACTGCATCCCAGTCAATATCCAGCTGATCTTTTTTCTTTGCTGTTTGTGCATCTGTCACTGTTATATTGATCAGGTGCTCATATTTACTGACGCAGCCTGTCGGTTCCTCGCTCGCAAGAGCAAGCTGAAATGCGCCGATGAGGGTGCTTGTTGAAGGATTCGGGTCAGGATCAATCACATTCGAGCCACAGATTCTGAGGCTGTTATCCGGTACCAGGACAACCCTTCCTGTATATCCGCCACCACCAATATCGACACTACAGCTTCCCACAGGGTCATCTTCTGTCGTTGCAGGAAGAGGATCGCATTCACCTATCGGGTTGACTGCTTCAACCGTGGTATCTCCAAGATCTGTTACCAATGTGGCACCAGGATAAGTTGAAAGTGCAAATGTCAGATCGACAGTGCCGCTACCAGTCTCTTCACAGCTGTCCTTGAATGAAAGTATACGGAAATTCTGGTCATCAAGAGCCCACACACGATCTTGGGGAACGCTAGTGGTATGCTCTACAGATTCATCGTCGACATAGATGATGCTTGATACCTCCTGCAGACTGTCATGCACATCAATGGTTGGCGGATAGGTATAGAGAGGCGGGCAAATCAGGTCTTTCTTGTCATAACCGAACATCCCCATGTTGCCGTACCAGGTTCTTCCAGTAAAGCAGTGAAAGCGGTCCTGGTTACCCTCAAGGATTTCGGTTTCGGAGGTCGATATGTCTCCATCGCCGAATGGTGTGCGCACATCATGACCACTCTCTTCTGGGTGAACGCAGTAACCTGCATCGGTCGTCAGTACCTCGCCTGGTGGGTCGCTCAGGAAGAAATCAGCTGCTGTTCTGGCACCCTCGCCAACCGTGACAATACCCCTGAGCATAACAACGCCTGAGTTATATGAAATAAACACTACGTCATAAACTACAGTTTCTCCATCTGTCTTCTTTACAATGACTTCTGCCTGCCCCTCTTCGTTCTCATAGACGCTGATATCCTCACTAATCTGGATGAGGCGTTTTTGCGGATTACCTTCCTCATCCTCAACTTCTTCCAGCTTCAGCTCTTCGAATTCTGTGGGTGTATACTCCTTGTCCGGATTCAGAGTGCCGCCTGATGATGAGGGTATTGAAGTACCGCCGGAGAGGTAAATTGCCTGGCGTGAAACATCAGACCAACGCACGAAACCGGTCAGACCCACTGACTCGGCCGTGCCGTCTGCTGACGTCCAGGAGACTGTAATGACAATGTACTTGTCGGTCGCCACGCTGGCATCGTTTGTAATTGTCCAGCTACGTGTAAAGCTGGTATTGACGAGTTCAATGGGGGAGTCGCTACCGGTTGCCAGTGCTTCAAAAGATGTCTTGTCAGTCACCTGTCGGAACTCGTCGAGTTTCTCCTGTGCGAGCAGGGCAGCAGCATCATGGGCTTTGTTTTCGCCCGACTCTCTCTGAATCACTGACTGGTACTGGCTGAGAGCGACCAGGCCAACAATAAATATGGCTGACGCGATCAGCGCTTCTAAAATCACCACGCCTTTTTGGGAAGCTGGTCTGTTTATAAACATTTCAGTGCCTCGCAATTTGTAGAGACTCCATTCATAAAATCAATTACCCCAGTCACGCCAGGTTCCTCCTATACTGCCCCCGGATCCTCCTCCGGCACCGCCTCCAGAGGCGGTAAGGGGATCATAATAGATTGTGGGGCCACCGGTGCCTGGCCTCCAAACTTCACTACTGACAACCATAGAGCCGTATAACTCGCCACCGCCGCTGAAATCTACATCACCGATAACTAACAGCATGCCAAAGAACTCAAAATTGGCATTTGGCTGCAAGTCTCCTTCCACGACAAGTATCACTGGATCATCTCTTGTCCCAACGGTGCCTTGTAACTTGTATTCGCTACCTTCTGTATCGAGCCAGATCGCCTCGCCTGTTACTCCGTCAAGGTCGTCTGCTGATGTATAAACTGTCATGATACCTTTGACTTCTTCCATCGTTCCGCCCATGTAGGCCTTGAAAAACTCGTCGGCATCGATATCAAGATAAGGATCATTCTGGATAATCGTCGGGTCGGCAGTCCCGCCTTCATACTCGTAAATTGTCACATCCGCCTCGTTACCAGCCCCTGTATCATCAAGCCACATCCCGGGCGCGGGATTACTAGGGCCACCCTCAGATGGGGTGCCATAGGTATCCGGATACCTGGAGCCACAATCACTGCAGGTGCGGGTCTCAAAACTGCTGCCGGTATCTACACTGCTTCCCGACCTGATCGTGAGATTTCCAAAAGCGTTTTCCACGGTAAGGTTGCCACTCATGACGTCAACAGCACCCCTTACCGTCAATGGTGCTCCTGGTGATGTATTAACAAGTGGCGCGAGTGTAATAAAGTTGCTGACCGTGCGCTCAGTCGTACGATCATCACTCCAGCCCCTGGATTCGATATAAAGGATATCGTCGCTGCCTGTAGCAAAGCGTATTGAATCGTATTGGAAGCCCGGGTTGTCTGTCGTGTTGTAATAGGACTGGATCACTGGTGTGGCGCTGGTACCAGGGTACTCTGTCGGAAAATCTATTGTGCCATCACCATCAATGTCGTAATCACTTATATTTGCTACGTAGTGAGCTTCGGCATAGGCGAGGCCTGCCTCAGCAGCCTGGAATGCCTGGCGAATGCGGTAATCGTTATTTGATATGGAAATATCCTGGCGAACGCTGTTGCTGGAAACGAAGGCAAGCATTGTCATCAGCAGCAGCATGATGAGCGCAATTACCAGTACAGCGACACCATCCTGACGCCTGATTGATCTGAATTTCTGCTCTTGTTTCATCTCTTTTCCACCATTTTCAGGTCAAGGAATTTTCGCCACGGTACGGTTTCTGACATTCACCGTCTGCTCCAGTATCTTTGATACCTCGTCATCACCCTTTAATTCACCTTCGAGAGTGATACTGACCACCTTGTTCTGCACGATGCGATGTTCACTCAGGGCCGGTGATACATCAAGGTAGTCCTGAATGCAGTTGCCACCACTCTTTGTATTTGTTGCACTGCTGGTATTAACATCAGTACATACCGTATCGCTCAAATCAAACGTCAACTCTGTAATATCAACGACTTCCGGATTAGTCAGTTCGGTCCAGGTACCGCTGTTACAGTTGGGACTGTTCTTGGAAATCTCGACAATACCGATGTCATCACCATTCTCAACCCGTCGAATGCCGTAATACTCGCTCGAGGTTTGCAGTGTTCCGTCCGGGTTATCAGGGTCCCCGGATCTTCCCCGGTCATAGGTAAAAGTGATGCACGAGTCATCCTCTTCCCCGGTTTTCTTCGACACCGCAAGATTGGTTCCATAAGTCGCTATTGCAGGATCGCAGTCAGTAAAGTCCAGGTCATTGCTATAGACAGTGAACGGATTGCACTTTGGATCAGCAATTTCTGTCGTTCCTCCTGATTCGTCAACGGAGTTATACCAGTAACCTGCCCGGCGAGTCTCCTCTACCATGTATGTCATCACCGAGCGCAAATCGGAGTCCAGTCGCGAGGCACTGGCTGTCTCGGAGGTCGAACGAAGGTTTGAGAGGTAGATATTCAGGATAAACGCAAGAGCAAGCAGTGCCACAACAAGGCCGACCAGCAACTCGATCAGTGCCAGTCCTGTCTGCCTGTAACTCTTGTTCGCTGAATAACTGAAATACATCTTGTTTTCCTCTGCCATTTTTATCTCTATGGATCCGTATAACCCGGTAAATCTGACTCTATTCTGATACGCCGGCCATCTGAATCAATTTCCACGTTGAACTCATCACCGTTTTCAGACTCCAGCGAAACAGTCGCGGTATTCACAGTTGCCTTGCCATAGTCTGCGGTGAATGTCAGGGAGACATTGCTATCCAGATCAACATTTTTGAAAGGCTCTGCTCCTCCTGATACACCATTGCTAAAAGTCTTTACGGCGGTATAAAGCGTGCAATTCGCCGCAGCAGAGATGCAGTTACAGGTAGTAGATGTGTCGTCATCTATTCCGTAACACCAGCCGACACCACCAGCCCCCTGGGTGAAGGTGATTGAAACATCTGTCGCCTGCTTCACAGCCTCGGACTTGGTGAACATGATGGCGCTGTAAATATTTTCACCGGCCCGCTGAAGCTGACGGCGCTCAATGATTTCCTGAAAAGCAGGCACTGCAAGAATCAGGATGACAGCAAGCACTACCATTACGATCATTAGTTCGATCAAGGTAAAGCCTTTGAACTTCGGTAACACCATCATCTATGTCCCATCAAAATATTCAACTTTCACAGATTACTAGCTCTACATGATCCCGCCTCCGGCGTATCAAGCAGAAACAATTATCACTCAATAAATGAATATTGAGTCTCTATACTAATTATATGCCAGATAAAGAGTTTAGTCAGAACAAGTTGAAATAAGTACATTTTATTTATTATTGGAATAACAATAAATTACGCGAATCTGATCATCCCGCAATTCAGTTTTCGTTGCTAAAACAGGAAAGGGTGTTATGACTTGCCTTCGGAAGCTCTGTCAAGTTCCGCCAGATACCTGAATATTTTTTGAAGGTATGGTGCAGGGTATACTTCATGTCGCACCAGATTGGCACGGGCACACCAGAGGTGGGCGGAATTGTGCGTCACGATAGTGCGTGAAGGGTGAGGATGAAGGAATTACTGCAGTGTAGTTCAGTGTGACAGAGTGATTTCAGGAGTTGGCATACATCGTGCTACAGGATATGTCGCTACGACTATTCAACTGAAACACTGGAGCACATATATGAGTACCCCGACTAGCAAATTTAAACTCTCGATGCTGGGCCTGTCAGCTGCCATGGCATTAACTGCAACTTCTATTGTTCAAGCAGCCGATACTATCAAGGTTGGTGTGCTGCACTCCTTGTCAGGCACCATGGCAATCAGTGAAACCACGCTGAAAGATACTATGCTTATGCTGATTGATGAGCAGAACAAAAAGGGCGGCTTGCTTGGAAAACAGCTCGAAGCTGTTGTTGTTGATCCTGCATCTGATTGGCCACTGTTTGCTGAAAAGGCACGTGAACTGATCGAGAAAGAGAAAGTTGACGCGGTCTTCGGCTGCTGGACTTCTGTTTCACGTAAATCAGTCCTGCCTGTATTTGAAGAACTCGACAGCCTGCTGTTCTACCCGGTTCAGTACGAGGGCGAGGAGTCTTCCAAGAACGTTTTCTACACTGGTGCTGCGCCAAACCAGCAGGCAGTTCCCGCAGTTGATTACCTGATGAACGAGCTTGGTGTTAAGCGCTGGGTTCTTGCAGGTACTGACTATGTCTATCCACGTACCACCAACAAAATTCTTGAGGCCTATCTGAAAGCGAAGGGTGTCGCAGCAGAAGACATCATGATCAACTACACACCTTTTGGCCACTCTGACTGGCAGTCAATTGTTTCTGATATCAAGAAATTTGGTTCTGCAGGCAAGAAGACAGCTGTTGTTTCAACAATCAATGGTGATGCAAACGTACCTTTCTATAAGGAACTCGGTAACCAGGGCGTTTCATCTGAAGATATTCCAGTCGTAGCATTCTCTGTTGGTGAAGAGGAGCTGAGCGGTATCGACACCAAGCCTCTTGTTGGTCACCTGGCTGCATGGAACTACTTCATGAGTGTTGATTCTGAAGTGAACGACAGCTTCATCGAAAACTGGCAGGGCTTCATCAAGAATGAAGAGCGTGTCACCAATGATCCGATGGAAGCACACTATATCGGTTTCAACATGTGGGCTGAAGCAGTCAAGAAAGCCGGCACAACTGAGCCAGCTGCTGTTCAGGATGCAATTATCGGTGTGACTGTTCCAAACCTGACTGGTGGCTACTCGGCAATGTTGCCTAACCATCATGTCACAAAGCCTGTCCTGATCGGTGAGATCCAGGATGACGGTCAGTTCGACGTTGTATGGGAAACTTCCGGTCTTGTTGCTGGCGATGCATGGTCTGACTACCTTGAAGGTTCGAAAGACATCATCTCTGACTGGCGAGCGCCTCTCTCTTGTGGAAATTACAACGTTAAATCCGCCAAGTGTTCAGGTCAGAACTTCTGACCCATAACTGAAATGAAGCCGGCGCCTTGTGCGCCGGCTCTCTGCCAGCACCTGATTAACTACCAATTGGCACAATAATGAATATTAACGCCTGGTTTTCACCAACGAGAAGAGATTTTGCCCGTTCAGGCAGTTTCTCTTTTCTTTTATTAATCTTCTTTTTACTGGCACTGCTGGTTCCTGTTTCGACAGCCTTTGCAGAAGAGACGCCAACTTTTGAATCTGCTATTGCACAGCTTTCGGAGAAATCCTACAAGGTCAAAGGCAGCGCAATCGATACGATTGCAGGTAGCGGGCATGAGAAGGCGAGTTTTATTCTGCAGTCGATGTTTGATGGCTCTCTCTTTTATCACAAGAAGAGCAAACAGCTGCTGCTGGTCGAGAAGGAGGGTTCTAAATACCTGACTTTCGATGCGCTGACAGGTGATAAAGGTGAAACAGTCAAGAAGCGCGCCGTTAAAAAAGTATCGATAAACAATACGCTGCGAAGCCAGCTGCGATCACTGATCGCATCATTGAATCTTCAAAACCCGGATGCAGAAATACGCCTTGCATCCGTACGCGAAATGCTCGGCTCTGTGAGCCCGGAAACTGCAACACTTCTTAATAGCTACATTGAGACAGAAGAGAATGCAGATGTTCGCGATATGCTCAATATCGCCATTAATTTGTCCGAACTGGACAGCGATAATAAACAGACCCGTTTGGATGCTATTGATTATCTGTCAGGAAGTCTTGAGACAGATGTCTACAATAAGATTAAAACAGTTTCTGAGTCGGATAGTGAAGAGTCCGTCCGCACAGAGGCTTTGAAGGCACTCGAAATTATCGAAGATCGCCGCAAGCTGTCGAGTATGGCAGAAACACTCTTTTTCGGTATCAGCCTCGGATCAGTACTGGTACTTGCCGCAATCGGCCTCGCCATAACCTTTGGTGTCATGGGCGTGATTAACATGGCGCATGGCGAACTCATCATGCTTGGCGCCTACACCACCTACCTGGTCCAGACGGTGATGCCGGATTACCCCGGGGTTGCATTGATTCTATCGATTCCTGCAGCCTTTCTTGTGTCAGGCACGATGGGTATCGCCATTGAGCGCGGAATTATCCGCCATTTGTACGGCAGGCCGCTGGAAACCCTGCTTGCCACATTCGGTGTCAGCCTGATCCTGCAACAGCTGGTTCGTACGGTGATATCTCCACAGAACGTGCCGGTATCCAACCCGGAGTGGATGTCAGGTTCGATTGAGATCAACAGTGTTCTCTCGTTAACCATGAACAGGCTCTACATCATCGCCTTTTGCCTGGTTGTCTTTGCCGTTCTCTTCATGATTCTGAAAAAGACATCTCTTGGCCTGCAGGTGCGTGCGGTTGCTCAAAACCGTTCCATGGCAAGAGCCATGGGTGTGCGTTCAGAGCGTGTTGATGCACTGACATTCGGACTGGGTTCGGGTATTGCCGGTATTGCCGGTGTCGCACTCAGCCAGTTGACCAATGTCGGTCCCAACCTCGGCCAGGCCTATATCGTCGACTCCTTCATGGTCGTCGTATTCGGTGGAGTCGGTAACTTGTGGGGCACACTTGTTGGTGGTCTGTCACTCGGCGTTGCCAACAAGATCCTGGAACCATGGTCAGGCGCAGTACTTGCCAAGATCCTGGTGCTGGTCTTTATCATTCTATTCATCCAGAAGCGCCCGCGTGGACTCTTTCCGCAGAAAGGCCGGGCGGCAGGAGATTAAGTCATGGGTTTTTATCGTATTCTCAAGGATGACCGTGGCGGACAACTGCTGATCCTGTTTCTTGCTGTCATCACGGTTCTGATCCCGGTTCTGAACATGATGGTACCGGCTGACAGCCCCATGCATGTGCCGACCTACACGGTAACGATGTTTGGTAGATATTTGTCATATGCACTGCTTGCTGTTGCTGTTGACCTTGTTTGGGGCTATCTCGGTATTTTGTCACTCGGGCACGGCGCTTTCTTTGCTCTCGGTGGCTACGTCATGGGTATGTACCTGATGCGCCAGATCGGTGACCGCGGTGTTTATGGTGATCCGGTTCTACCCGATTTCATGGTCTTCCTGAACTGGGATTCACTGCCATGGTTCTGGCAGGGTCTGGATATGTTCTGGTTTGCGGCGATCATGATAGGCCTGGTACCGGGACTGCTCGCATTCGTATTTGGCTGGCTGACGTTTCGTTCACGCGTAACCGGCGTCTACCTGTCGATTATTACCCAGGCACTCACCTATGCACTGATGCTGGCATTTTTCCGCAACGAGATGGGTTTTGGCGGAAATAATGGCCTGACCGATTTCAAGGATATTCTTGGTTTTAACCTGCAATCAGACGAAACACGCATCGGGCTCTTTATTGCATCCAGTGTTGCATTGGCAATCGGTTACCTCGCGTGTCGATTTATCATCACGTCGAAACTCGGACGCGTTACCGTTGCGATTCGAGACAGTGAAGACCGCACGCGATTTATCGGGTACAAGGTAGAAAAATTCAAGCTCTGGGTATTTACTTTCTCAGCAGTACTGGCAGGTGTTGCCGGTGCGCTTTATGTTCCCCAGGTCGGGATTATCAACCCGGGTGAGTTCTCACCCCTGAACTCGATAGAGATTGTCATCTGGGTCGCCATTGGCGGGCGAGCCACTCTCTACGGAGCCGTCATTGGTGCCATCCTGGTCAACTATGCAAAGACAGTGTTTACCGGAATTATGCCGGATGCATGGCTGTTCGCACTTGGTGCGCTCTTCGTGTTGGTAACGCTCTACCTGCCGTATGGCATCTCAGGGCTTCTGAAGCGTAAGGAGGCGAAGGCATGAGTATTGTTTCCCCCTTTATGGAACGTGACCAGGTGTGGAGTTTCATGACTCCGCCGCCAGTGCTCGATCTTGATACATCACACGGGCCGATTCTCTATCTCGAAGATCTGAATGTCAGCTTTGACGGTTTCAAGGCAATCAATGACCTGACTCTCTATATCGAGACGGGTGAGTTGAGATGCATTATCGGACCAAATGGCGCAGGTAAGACAACCATGATGGATATCATCACGGGCAAGACCACGCCGGATTCAGGTCAGGCATGGTTTGGCCAGAAAATCGACCTGCTGAAACTGAGCGAGCCTGAGATTGCAGAAGCCGGTATCGGAAGAAAATTCCAGAAGCCAACGGTGTTTGAATTTCATACCGTGTTCGAAAACCTCGAACTGGCGATCAAGTCTGACAAAAGAGTCTGGCCGACACTTTTTGCCGATCTTTCCGGTGAGCAGCGTGATCACATCGAGGAAGCGCTCGAAATTATCGGTTTGCAGGATCTTTCAAAACAGCTCGCAGGTTCTCTTTCACATGGACAGAAGCAGTGGCTCGAAATCGGCATGTTGCTTGTACAGCAGCCACACCTGCTGCTGGTGGATGAACCGGTCGCGGGCATGACCCACCGGGAGATGGACAGGACAGCTGAGTTGTTGACATCCCTCGCCGGAAAACGCTCTGTCGTGGTGGTAGAGCACGACATGGATTTTGTCAGATCGATTGCCAGAAAAGTGACTGTATTACACCAGGGCAGCGTCCTCGCAGAGGGCAGCATGGATGACGTACAAAACGATCAGCGCGTGATCGAAGTCTACCTGGGAGAGTAATCATGCTGAAAATCGAAAAACTCAATCAGTACTATGGCGAGAGCCACACCTTGTGGGACCTGGATTTCGAGGCGCCCGAAGGGGAATGCACCTGCATCATGGGAAGAAATGGTGTCGGCAAGACAACCCTGCTTCAGTGCATTATGGGGCTGCTGCCTGTGGAATCCGGAGCAATCAACTACCTCGGTAATGACATTGCTTCAGCGAATGCAGAAAAACGCGCAGAGATAGGCATCGGCTATGTACCACAGGGACGGCAGATTTTTCCTTTGCTGAGCGTTGAGGAGAATTTGCAGATCGGTTTGCCCGTGCGCTCTGACAGGAAAAAGGAGGTTCCATCCTTTATCTTTGAGCTGTTTCCTGTCCTGAAGGAGATGCTCGGCAGACGCGGTGGAGACCTCTCCGGTGGACAACAGCAGCAGCTGGCAATCGGACGTGCGCTCGTGATTGACCCGAAGCTGTTAATACTGGATGAGCCGACAGAAGGCATACAGCCGAACGTGGTGGCTGAAATAGGAGATATCATCAGAAAACTCAACCGGGAAATCGGCCTGACTGTTATTCTTGTAGAACAGAAATTGCCGTTTGCGCGCAAGGTTGCTGACCGCTTCACAATTCTTGACCGCGGACGCAGCGTTGCAACTGGTGAGATTGATGATCTCAACGATGAAATTATTCAACAATACCTGACAGTCTGACCTGTCATTTCAACAATTGATGAGACCCGGGAGAAACAAATGCGAAACAGTGTGAAGCTATTAACTGCAATTGGAGCAATTCTGACGACATCCCCATTGTTGGCGCATGGTGGCCATGCATATTTCACCACCATGGAACAGATACTCCATGCCATCACGAATAATCAGCACCTGTTTGCTGTCGGGGGAGGACTGGTTGCATTCATCCTGGTCGCCGCAAGAGTGGGGCAGTTGATTAAGCGATTGCGTTCCGGCAAATCATCGCAAACGATTATTCGTCGAATTCACTAACGGCGCGAACAAGCAAGTTGGGCTCACAAGCTGCAACAACATCCGTCAATGAAACCGGCTGGGCTGCATCGCTCAGGCTCGGCTTTGAGCATGCGCGCGGGAAAACTGTCCTGCGTCATCGTGAACAACGCGGACCACTCGCGGTACAGAGGACTTTTCACCCTGAGGGTGATGTCTGTCATCTCTATCTTCTGCATCCCCCTGGTGGTGTTGTCGGTGGCGACCGACTCGAAATCGAGGCGAATCTTACTGATAAAAGCGCTGCCTTGATCACAACTCCGGGTGCGACCAAGTTCTACCGCAGTGCCGGTGCACAAGCAAAGCAAATTCAGAACCTGGCTATTGATAGTGGCTCGATGGAGTGGTTTCCGCAGGAGAATATCTTTTTTCCCGGTGCGCGCATTCAATTGAGTACAACTATTCATTTGAATGGAGACGCGCATTTCATTGGCTGGGAAATCAATTCACTGGGGCGGCCAACAGTTGGCGAGCGTTTTGAACAGGGTGAAGTTGACCTGCGTCTGCGTATCAACAGAGACCAGCGTCCCCTGTTGATTGATCGACTTGTGATTACCGACATCGAATCTCAGCAGGGCACGGCAACGTTGAGAGACTGCCCCGTGGTAGCAACAATGCTTGCGACCACCGCGACAAGTGACGAACTCGAGCTTGCAAGAAAGATCGCACAGGAAAACCCGGATGCAAATCTTGGCTTCACACTGGTTGATGGACTTCTTGTTGGACGCTATCTTGGCGAAAGTACCGAGAAAGCTCGTAACCTCTTTATACAAACATGGATGGCGATACGGCCATCGATACTCGGACGTGATGCTGTCGCGCCAAGAATCTGGGCAACATGATGCCCGTTAAACCAGAGATTTCACTATGGAACTGACACCAAGAGAAAAAGACAAACTGCTGCTGTTTACAGCCGCCCTGGTTGCTGAACGCAGAAAAGCGCGTGGGCTCAAGCTTAATTATCCGGAAGCGATGGCAATCATCAGTGCCGAAATAATGGAAGGCGCACGTGACGGTAAAAGTGTTGCAGAGCTAATGGACTATGGACGAACGATTCTGACACTGGACGATGTTATGGAAGGTGTTGCGGAGATGATTCACGAGGTGCAGGTCGAAGCGACATTCCCGGATGGAACCAAGCTTGTCACTGTTCATCAACCGATTGTGTAACAGGAGGGGATTGAGATGATTCCAGGTGAATTGATTGCAGCTGAGGGTGAAATCGAACTCAACGTCGGGCGCGAGACTGTTACCGTGCAGGTCTCCAACAATGGTGATCGACCCATACAGGTCGGTTCGCACTACCACTTTTATGAAACCAACAGCGCCCTGCAATTCGACAGGGAGGCCAGTCGTGGTTTCCGTCTGAATATCCCCGCGGGAACGGCGGTGCGATTTGAGCCCGGGCAGACGCGTGAGGTGGAACTGGTCGCCTATGATGGCAAGCGCGAGGTGTATGGATTCAGGGGCGATGTCATGGGCGCCCTGGGAGAAGAGTAATGGCAACAATCAGCAGGCAGGCTTACGCGGAGATGTACGGCCCGACAACAGGTGACAGGGTTCGACTTGGCGATTCCGACTTGTGGATCCAGGTAGAGAAGGATCACACCATCTATGGTGACGAGGTCAAATTTGGCGGTGGCAAGGTTATCCGTGATGGTATGGGACAGTGTCAGCTCACTTCTGAACAGGTTGCAGATGTCGTCATTACCAATGCGACGATTCTTGACCACTGGGGTGTTGTTAAAGCCGATATCGGAATCAAGGATGGACGCATCATCGGCATCGGCAAGGCCGGAAATCCGGATGTACAGCCTGGGGTGACGATTATTGTCGGGCCGGGAACCGAGGCAATTGCCGGTGAAGGCCAGATACTGACAGCCGGCGGCATTGACTCACATATCCACTTCATCTGTCCCCAGCAAGTTGAGGAAGCACTGATGTCAGGTGTTACCACCATGCTCGGTGGAGGAACCGGACCGGCAACCGGAACCAATGCAACCACCTGTACGCCCGGGCCATGGAACATCCATCGCATGCTGCAGGCAGCGGATGAACTGCCGATGAACCTCGGTTTTCTCGGCAAGGGTAATGCCAGCCTGCCGGATGCTGTCAGCGAGCAAGTTGCTGCCGGGGCAATCGGTCTCAAGCTGCACGAGGATTGGGGCACAACGCCTGCTGCAATTGATAACTGTCTCTCTGTCGCAGAAGAGATGGATGTGCAGGTTGCTATTCATACTGACACGCTCAACGAGTCAGGTTTCGTCGAAGACACGCTTGCTGCAATGAAAGATCGCACCATTCATACATACCATACGGAAGGTGCCGGTGGCGGGCATGCGCCTGATATTATCAAGGCAGCCGGTTTTGCCAATATTTTGCCTTCATCAACAAATCCCACACGCCCCTATACTGTCAACACGGTCGATGAGCATCTCGATATGTTGATGGTGTGTCACCATCTTGATCCTGCGATTCCCGAGGATGTTGCATTTGCGGAATCACGCATTCGTCGTGAGACCATCGCGGCGGAAGATATATTGCACGACCTTGGGGCCTTCTCGATGATTGCATCAGACTCGCAGGCGATGGGGCGTGTAGGCGAGGTCATCTGCCGTACATGGCAGACAGCTCACAAGATGAAAGAGCAGCGTGGTTCGCTGGAATCGGATCCGGCAGAACATGACAACTTCAGGGCAAAGCGATATATCGCAAAGTACACGATCAATCCTGCGATTACGCACGGTATTGCCCACGAGGTTGGTTCGGTCGAGGTTGGCAAGCTGGCTGACCTGGTACTGTGGAAACCGGCGTTTTTCGGCACCAAACCGAGCCTGATCATCAAGGGCGGTATGATTTCGGCTGCACCCATGGGTGATCCCAATGCATCGATTCCGACACCGCAGCCGGTGCATTACCGAAACATGTTCGGCGCACTCGGTGGTGCCAGGTCTGCAACTACCATGACCTTCATGTCGAATGCAGCGATCCAGGCCGGAATTGCAGGTCAGCTTGGCCTGAGAAATATGATTGGCGAGGTGAAAAACTGCCGCAGCGTAAAAAAGGCTGATATGGTTCTGAACAGCTATCAGCCGACGATCGAGGTGGATTCACAAACCTACGAAGTACGTGCCGATGGTGAATTGCTGACCTGCGAGCCAGCCACTGTACTGCCAATGGCGCAAAGATATTTCCTCTTCTGATCATGATTGAACTGACGCAAAAAGTTGACACGGCAGATGAGCCGATAACAACCTTAACGCTTCCACTCGACAAACGTATCAAGTGCCGTTTAAGGGTAACGCTTGATGACGGCTCTGATGCAGGCCTGTTTTTGCCGCGGGGTACAACACTCAAGGATGGTGACCGGCTTTCAACTGCAGATGGCCGGATAATTCTTGTGAAGGCAGCAGAAGAGACTGTCTCGAATGTCATTAGTGACGATCCGCATCTGCTAGCTCGTGCCTGCTACCATCTCGGTAATCGGCACGTCTCTATACAGATCGAACGTGATCGTGTCAGCTATCTGCATGACCACGTGCTCGACGATATGCTAAGAGGGCTTGGACTTGAAGTGACGGTATCGCAGAGCCCGTTTGAACCAGAGCCTGGCGCCTATGGCGGCAGTGCAGACAAGGCGCACTCACACAGCCATGGCCATCACCATCATTGACACTATGCTGCCGCAACTGCGACTGATGCACTTGATCAGTCCTTCTCTCCCCGTGGGGGCTTACAGCTACTCACAGGGACTGGAGTGGGCTGTTGAATGTGGTTGGGTAACCGACAAGGAATCGCTTGCCGAGTGGATCAGGGATATTGCACTGACGAACCTCGCCGGTCTCGAAATTCCCGTTTTGGCACGTCTCTATCGTGCCTGCGAAGAGAAAGATGCAGAGTCACTCGCCTATTGGAGCGATTACCTGGTTGCGAGCCGCGAGACAATGGAACTTCGTCAAGAGGAGAAGAACAGGGCAAGAGCCCTGATGGCACTACTGCCGAAACTGGAGATTCCTGTCGCTGTTGATGAGCGAATCTGTTTTGAATCCTGCCAGTTGACCGGGTTTGCCCATGCGGCACAGCACTGGAACATCCCGATGAATGAGACCGCTGCCGGTTACATCTGGGGCTGGTGTGAAAATATCACGCTTGCCGGTGTCAAAATCATACCGTTGGGGCAGACAGCCGGACAGCAAATCCTTGCCGAGATCACGCCCATGATTCCTGCAATAGTCACCCGCGGACTGGAATGCATTGATGATGAAATTGGTGCCTCATGCATGGCGCAAGCGATTGCGAGCAGCAGGCACGAAACACAATACACGCGAATATACAGATCCTGAGAGTAATTATTATGAACAAAGCTTCACCACTTCGAGTTGGCGTTGGCGGTCCGGTTGGATCCGGTAAAACAGCCTTGCTGGATGCTATCTGCAAGGCGCTGCGCGACAAGTATCAACTCGCCGTTGTCACAAACGACATATACACCCAGGAAGACGCCCGTTTTCTGATCAGCAGCAAGGCGCTTGATGAGGACCGTATTATCGGTGTTGAGACAGGTGGTTGTCCGCACACGGCGATACGTGAAGATGCTTCGATGAACCTCGCGGCAGTTGAAGATCTGTGCAACAGGTTTAATGATCTCGACATCGTCTTTATCGAGAGCGGTGGTGACAACCTGAGTGCGACTTTCAGTCCAGAACTCGCAGATTTAACCATCTATGTACTTGATGTCGCGGAAGGTGAAAAAATGCCGCGCAAGGGTGGGCCGGGAATCACGCGCTCGGATCTGCTGATTATCAACAAGACCGATCTTGCACCCTATGTCGGTGCCTCCCTCAAGGTGATGGAGAAGGACACGCTGAAAATGCGCCCGAACAGCCCGTTTGTCTTTACCAACATGAAAACCGGGGATGGATTACCCGAGATTATTGAATTTATTGAACACAAGGGGATGCTGGTCAGGTAATCTACAGTTCCCTGAGACTTTCTTATCGAGGGAACTTGAAAGCACAGCTTGAAATAATCAAACGGTGGTTAACACCCTCCGGCCCCAAGTCAGCGCGTAGCCTGTTCAAGTCTGCCGGGCTTCCGTTTCCGACTATCCCGGAGCCGTTGGCAGCGAAATTAGAGCATCGTGATAAATGGCTTTTCTCCACGCGCAAGATCGAGGTCCCTCCTTACTTTCTCCAGCAGTACGCCGAGGAGTTCGAAAGCGGGCAGGTTACTGATTACGTCATCCTGTCGCATGATGGACACGGGATAAATTCATATGCCATCCAGTATTACCTGGTACAGCAAGGCCTGGGTCTGTTCCTGCATTTGAAATGGGGCGGTGTCTATACAAATAACGAAAAGGCGGTAGCTGATATTTCAGCCGCCTTTGATGTTGCTGATAGAATTGTTGCCTGGATTGAGTCCATGCGGGATGATCTCAAGCACCCCGTTCAGATTGTCGCTTCAGATTTTTACGGCTGTTACTGGATGATCGGAGGTGAAAAGCAAGACGAGTGGGATGCATGGGAGAACACGCCACTGAAGGCGTTGAATGCGATACTGGAATCACTTCAATCAAAAAAATAATCGCGAGGTAGGGGTAGGTGTCTTCACGAGTAGAATTCAAGACGCGCGAGCAACTTGAGGCGATGCATACCGGATCCTTGATGAAGCGTCGGGATGCACTGCTCAAGTGCGATGAATCATTTAAGCTGTCCGATCAATCAGTTATCCCCCCGATCGCTTCTGCTTACATCGAGTTCAAGGACACGCCCGAGTGGAAACAGGCATACGCTGAACTGAAATCTGTGCTTGCGACACGTGAACATGTGCCGAGCAAGAAAGAGAGAAAAGAGATTCGCAGGCAGAAGGCGAAGCATAAAAGGTGACATAAGACACCATGCCAAATAAAGATAGAGACAAAGACGAAAGCATAAACGATCCGTTTGAGCAGCAACTCAAAGGCCCCTGCATTCAATCGCCCGAGGAGATTCTGCTTGATGAACTGAAAGCCTTTGATGCCGGCGAGTTTGCCCAGTCTTTCAGTGGGGAGAAGTGTGAGCACCTGAGCTTTGCAGAGATGGATGCTGAACTGGGTAGCGGACACCCGGAATGGGGGGATTGTGCGTGATCTAATCAGAGATGGTGACGAGTTCTGGCGCTGGGTAACACCAGGAGGTGGGCAGCCCATGCAATATGCGGGTGTGGGCATGTCCCGTGATGGGCGTGTCTTCAGAACCTGGGTGACAACAACGGCCTGACCGGAGAAGAGAGATGTTCAACATTGCCGTGGGAGTTCTGGCATTCCTGTATTGGTATATAACCGGTGATTTATGGCCAGCCGTCCTCGGGGTTATTTTGGCACTTATCATTTGGGACGAGCTGTGGTTTGTCACAATTGCGCTTTCTGCCGCAATCATTGGCTTGTGTGCCTGGTACTTCTGGGGAGAGATTGTCCCGAGCCTTGTAGATAATCCTGTTCTGAGGGAGATGGCGGTCAGCTGTATCTACATGGGTGTGGTATTTGTCAAGGCAGCGCTCTCATTCAAGTGACATGTGTCTGTCGATTGCGGTCCCTGCGGTGGTGCGGTAGCCTGTTATTGATCAGTAATAGTGACAGTAGCAAAGAATGAAAATCAATTGTGACATGGGCGAGAGTTTCGGCAGCTGGACCATGGGCATGGATGAAGAAGTCATGCCCTTGATCGACATGGCCAGCATTGCCTGTGGTTTTCATGCCTCCGATCCACTCATCATGGAGCACACAGTGCAGATGGCGCTCGCCGAGGATGTGGTTATCGGTGCACATCCCGGTTATCCGGATCTTGCCGGTTTCGGGCGTCGCGACCTTTCGTTGCATCCGCAGGAACTCAAGGCGGGACTGGTTTACCAGTTAGCTGCCCTTGATGGCATTTGTCGTGTCAACGGTACGCGTGTTGAGTATGTGAAACCGCATGGCGCCCTGTACAACAAGATGATGCGTGACGAAGCCACCATGACGATCATCATGGAGGCGGTCAGAGATTTTGCGCCTGACTGCCCGTTGGTTGTTCTGGCAACGCCGGGATCTGAAGAGATCAGTGCGAAGGGCAGGGAGTATGACATCGAGGTCTGGTTCGAGGCGTTTTCTGATCGTGCCTATGACGACGAAGGTCGTCTTGTTAACCGTTCGCAACCAGGCGCAGTACATCAGGATATTGAAACGATCGGGCAGCAGGTACAGCAGATAATTAATGAACAGTCTGTCACCACGCTGAGCGGTAAACGCATCCCGATACAGGCAGACACCATCTGTGTTCACGGCGACAGCCAGCATGCGCTCGATTCAGCAAGGCATATTCGTGACATTATCTCCTCTTCATGAGAATCGAGGCACTTAACGAAAACAGTTCGATTATTTACCTGGGTGATGAAATCAGTGACGAGGTTTCTGCCCGGGTTGGTCGTGCCGTGGCTCTCGTACGGCAGTCGCTTGGTCATCTGCTGATAGACCTGGTCCCATCCTATACCTCGCTGCTGCTCTATTATGATCCCGACCGCATTGATCATGATCAGTTGCGTCAGCGTCTTGTGGAACTGCTTGATAGTGATACTGCAAACACGCAGGAGAGTATTACCAGCACACAGCTTGAAGTGCCGGTCTATTACGGTGAGGAGGTTGCTCCCGACCTGCAACTATTAAGTGAATATGCCGGACTATCACCTGATGAGGTTATCTCGATTCACAGTGACAGTTCCTATCGTGTCTATGCGATTGGATTTGCTCCGGGCTTTGCCTACCTCGGCAAGGTGGATGAACGCATCGCGATGCCGCGCATGCAAAAGCCGAGGCTCAGGATTCCGGCTGGCAGTGTCGCAATTGCCGACGCACAGACCGCAGTCTATCCGGCAGCAACGCCAGGTGGCTGGCGCATTATCGGCAGAACACCAATGCAGATGATTGACTGGGAGAGTGATTCACTGACGCAAATTGTGGTGGGTGCAGAGGTTCGCTTTCGTCCAATCGACAGGCAGGAGTATCTCGACCTTGGCGGAAAGCTGGAGGAGGGTGAAAATGAGCTTTGAGGTGCTCAAGCCAGGTCACTTCTCCTGTATTCAGGATCTGGGTCGTGTCGGTTACCAGCATCTTGGGATCACCACGGGCGGACCGATGGATGAACACGCGTTCTCATGGGCAAACCGCCTGCTTGGAAACTCTCCGAATGTTGCACAGGTTGAAATTACATACGGTGTACTGAGCTTGCTTGCCGAAACGGACGCCATGATTGCAATCACCGGTGCTGATCTCGACGCGCGCATTAACGACATTCATGTAGCGCCCTGGTTCAGCTATTCCGTTGCAGCTGGTGACCGGCTTGAATTTAATACGCCGCTGAGTGGCTTGCGTGCCTATCTTGCCGTCGTTGGTGGTTTCAGTGCCACACATAAGCTGGGCAGTTGTGCGACTGTTGCTCGTGAGGGTATCGGTGGCATCACGGGGCAGGGTGATTATCTGACGAAAGGTGACAGGCTGAATTTTGATCCGCATGCACACAGGTCCCGTGCAACTGTGCCAACATGGGCGATACCCGATTATGATGCTCAACTGGCGTTGGGCGTGGTTCCCGGTTACCAGGCAGCGCAATTTCCTGATGACGAACTGGAGAAGTTTTTCTCTTCCAGTTACGAGGTGACGAAAAACATCGACCGCATGGGCTACCGACTCAGTGGCGCGGCAATCGATTCAGGTCTGGACGGTATAATTTCAGAAGGCATTTGCTACGGGGCAATCCAGGTGCCGGGAGATGGGCAACCGATTATATTAATGAAAGACCGCCAGACGATTGGCGGTTATCCGAAGATTGGCAGCCTCACCGCACTCGGTGCTGCGCAGTTGTCTCAGCGTGGACCGGGGGCGAGTGTTAATTTCTATCCGATTACCCTGTACGAGGCAATGCTTCAGCGAAGGTTGTTTGGAGTGCCTTAGGGAGTCTGAAGAGCTTGAATGTGTAGGAGCCCCGTCCTCGGGGCGATAGAGATTTCATCGCGAGACGTACCTTGTGTCTCGCCTTCTAGCCCAGCTGGTAGTGCTTCTCGACATCCTTGAGAATCTCCCAGGTACATGACATACCCTTCGGGAAAGTTACCAGGTCGCCGCGCCCCATCTCGACCGGCTCACCGCCATCGGGCGTGACGATAGCCTTGCCGCGAATGAAATAGCAGGTCTCCTGTTCCGCATAGGTCCACGGAAAAGTGGAGATCTCTTTTTTCCAGATCGGCCAGTCGTAGGCACCGAGAACTTCAATTTTCATCGGCGAAGCGTGTTTTTCGCACAGGATTTGATCGTGACTCATTTTCTTCAACTACTAATATTAAACAGAGTGCTATTGTAACCGATTCCAGAAGCGGCGCATTTTATGGATAATGCTCTTATGACCGATTTTGATGTGAAGTGTACACAACTGGCTGAGCAGCTGGCAGAGGTTCTCAAGGCACAGAAGTGCATGCTGGTGGCTGCCGAGTCCTGTACCGGCGGCTGGATTGCAAAGAGCTGTACCGATATTGCCGGTTCGAGCGAATGGTTCGAGAGGGGTTTTGTCACCTATAGTAATAATGCCAAACAGCAGATGCTCGGCGTTAGCAGTGAGACACTGAAGGCCAATGGTGCGGTCAGTGAAGCCGTTGTGGCGGAGATGGCAGCGGGAGCCTTGATGCATAGTCCTGCTGACCTCGCGGTGGCTATTAGCGGGATTGCAGGCCCGGGTGGCGGTAGTAAAGAGAAGCCCGTCGGTACTGTCTGTTTTGCGTGGGCTTCGGGTAAAAAAATTTTTACTGCACGTGAGCAGTTTGATGGTGATCGTGATGCAATTCGAAAAGCGGCTGTTCTTCATGCGCTTGAGGGCCTGATACGCCATGCCCTCGACTAAATCCCGACTCTTCTTTGCCGCCTTTCCGGATGAGTCTGTAAGCAAGCAGCTGGCTGCACTGTCGCAAGATCACAAGCAACTGCTGTCGCGACCACATCATCCACTCGATCTGCACATGACGCTCGCTTTCCTCGGGATCCAGCCTGGTGACCGGAAATCCTGTTTTGAAAAGGTGGGTGATCAGATTGCCCTGGAGGGATTTGAACTCCTGCTGGACAGGATAGGCTACTGGAAAGGGCCGCGTATTCTGCTGGCAGAGCCGAGTGCCACGCCAGACGGATTGTTACAGCTTGTCGACCAGATATGGACGGGAGCGGAAGGGTGTGGTCTTGCACGTGAAGTGCGCCGCTACAGACCGCATGTCACACTGCAGCGCAAGGCACGCTTAACTTCTGAGCAGAAGATAACGCCCATCAGGTGGCAGTTGGAGAGCTTCTCACTGGCTGAATCCAGCGGTAATGGTGAAGTTCCTCGCTACAGAAGAGTAAAGACCTGGCAGCTGAATTCTAATAATTAATAAATTCTCATGAAAAAAAGATTGACGGACTCACGGATTGAGTTCTATGCTATGCCATAATATAGAACATCAATAGAACACTGTACTTATTTACGGATTTGAAGCATTTCTTCAGATTCTGAACGCATCAGGGGGATGACCAAGATGGACGATAACCGCAAAAAGGCACTATCTGCAGCACTTACACAGATTGAAAAGCAGTTCGGCAAGGGCTCTGTCATGCGCATGGGTGACGGTAGCGTCATCAATAATGTTGAGGCGGTATCGACTGGTTCGCTGGGTCTGGACATAGTGCTCGGTATCGGCGGCATCCCGAAGGGACGCGTGGTCGAAATCTACGGTCCGGAATCATCAGGTAAAACCACGCTGACACTGCACGCAGTTGCAGAGGTGCAGAAGACCGGCGGAACAGCCGCGTTTGTCGATGCCGAGCACGCACTAGACCCTGCCTATGCAGAAAAGCTTGGCGTCAACATGGAAGAGTTGCTGGTATCACAGCCGGATACCGGTGAGCAGGCGCTCGAGATTACCGACATGCTGGTACGCTCCGGTGCTGTTGATGTTGTGGTTATCGACTCGGTTGCGGCTCTGACGCCAAGGGCGGAGATCGAGGGTGATATGGGCGACTCGCATGTTGGCCTGCAGGCACGCCTGATGTCACAGGCACTGCGTAAGCTGACAGCGAACATCAAGCGTTCCAACTGTATTGTCATTTTTATCAACCAGATTCGTATGAAAATCGGCGTCATGTTCGGCAGCCCCGAGACGACTACAGGTGGTAACGCGCTGAAGTTCTACTCCTCGGTACGACTCGATATTCGCCGTATAGGCGCAATCAAGCGAGGTGACGAAGTGGTCGGTAACGACACCCGCGTCAAGGTGGTCAAGAACAAGGTGGCACCTCCTTTCAAGCAGGTAGAATTCGAGATTCTCTACGGGGAGGGTATCTCGCGTGAAGGTGAAATAATGAACCTTGGCGTCCAGCACAACATCGTCGAGAAGTCGGGTGCCTGGTACAGCTACAATGGTGAACGTATTGGCCAGGGAAAGGAAAATGTAAGGAAATATTTCAAGGAAAATCCAGGGCTTGCACAGGAAATCGAATCTAAAATAAGAGATATCGTTTTTCCAAAGCCAGAGGCTTCTGACGAGGTGAAGGCAGAAGTCGCCGACAAGGATGAGGCAGAGGCCTGATTTTGCAGCAGTAGCTAATGACGGAAGTTTCAGAAGCATCAACTCCAGTCACTGACGACATCGAGCAGGCGGCCATTCGCCTGCTCGCAGTGCGTGAACACAGCAAGGCAGAACTTGCTCGTAAACTCGAATCACGTGACTTTCCATCTGAGGAAATTAGTGCGCTACTGAAGCAGTTTGAAACGGCCGGTTACCTCGACGATCATCGCTACACCGAACTCTACCTCGAGATGCGAGCCCGCAAGGGTTTTGGTCCCTGCAAGATACGCCAGGAGTTACTCGAGAAAGGCATCGCCCCTGACATTATCAGTGACTGGGTTGATGATCGGGACCCGCGCTGGCGTGAACAGATGGCAGAAGTGGCGCTACAGAAGTTTGGTGTTCTGACAGAGCGAACACAGAAAGAGCTGGGACGGCGCGCACGTTTTCTCGAGTACCGCGGTTTTCCCACTTATCTAATTGGTGATTTTCTTTTTTCCTGATCTGGTTAGTCCCTCTAACTGTCGCACCTGGCCCGACTCGCGATTGAATCGCCCCGGGGACGGGGCTCCTACAAATGCGCCAAGTACTGTAGGAACGGCATCTCGCCGCGATTGAATCGCTGTTTTCGTGTGCTTCCGGCGTGACATCTTCCGTCAACCCGAATAACATACGCTCTTTGTTTCTGATTACATTCCATTTTCATGAAAACCAGCGCAGAAATCCGACAAGCATTTCTTGACTATTTTGCCGAGCACGGTCACCAGATCGTTGATTCCAGTCCACTGGTGCCGGCGAATGATCCGACCCTGCTGTTTACGAATGCAGGCATGGTGCAGTTCAAGGATGTTTTCCTCGGCAAGGAGAAACGTGACTACAACCGAGCCACGACCTCGCAGCGTTGTGTGCGTGCCGGTGGTAAGCACAATGACCTGGAGAATGTTGGTTATACCGCGCGTCACCACACTTTTTTCGAAATGCTGGGTAACTTCAGCTTCGGTGACTATTTCAAGGAAGATGCAATCCGTTATGCATGGGAATTCCTCACAGAAACACTCGGCCTGCCGGCAGACAAGCTTTGGGTTACCGTCTATGAAGATGATGACGAGGCAGCCGACATCTGGCTGAAGAAGATCGGTGTCAATCCGGACTCTTTCTCACGCATCGGTGACAAGCCGGGTGGTAAACAATACGAGAGCGATAACTTCTGGTCGATGGGTGATACAGGACCGTGTGGTCCCTGTTCGGAAATCTTTTACGATCATGGTGAGGGAATCTGGGGTGGACCACCAGGAACACCTGAAGAGGATGGTGATCGTTACATCGAAATCTGGAACCTGGTTTTCATGCAGTACAACCGTGATGCTGATGGCCAGATGACACCACTGCCGAAGCCGTCTGTTGATACCGGCATGGGTCTTGAGCGTCTTGCGGCAGTGCTACAGCATGTTCATTCCAACTACGAAATTGACCTGTTCCAGTTGCTGATCAAGGCTGCTGCCAATGCAACCGGCGCAACTGATCTTGAGAACAAGTCGTTGCGTGTCATAGCAGACCATATTCGTTCAACGGCATTCATGATTGTCGACGGTGTCTTGCCAAGTAATGAGGGACGCGGTTATGTGCTGCGCAGAATTATTCGTCGTGCGATCCGTCACGGCTACCAGCTTGGGCAGACACAACCGTTTTTCAACACCCTGGTTGAGGCGCTGGATGAAGCCATGGGGGAAGCCTATCCTGAACTGCGCAAGATGAAAGATCAGGTTGCCAAGGTACTCAAGCTTGAAGAGGAACGTTTCGCAGAGACGCTCGAGCATGGCATGAAAGTTCTCGAAGACGAGACTGAGAAGGTTAATGATGGAGTGATACCCGGTGAGGTAGCTTTTCGTCTCTATGATACTTATGGTTTCCCCGTTGACCTTACCGCAGACGTCGCCCGTGAAAAGGAGATGCAGGTTGATATCGAGGGTTTCGAGAAAGAGATGGAAGCACAGCGCCAGCGTGCGCGTGATGCGAGTAACTTCTCTGCTACTGACACAGGCGAAAAATGGGAAGTTGATTCATCAACCAGTTTCAGTGGTTATGAACTGCTCGAAGACAAGGGTACGGTGATGGCGATCTACCGAGATGGTCAATCTGTCGAGGGCTTGAAGAAGGGAGAGGAGGGTGTCGTGATTCTCGACCGTACACCTTTCTATGCCGAATCAGGTGGTCAGGTTGGCGACAGCGGTGAACTCAAGTCAGAGAGCGGTGCGACTTTCACCGTGACCGATACGCGCAAGCAGAACGGAGATATATTCGGTCATATCGGTGTGCTGGCTGAGGGCGGACTGTCACTTGGCGACATGGTCGTAACAAATGTCGACAAGCAGGCAAGGATGGCAACCGAGCTCAACCACTCCGCAACGCACCTGATGCATGCCGCGCTGAGAGAGATTCTGGGTGACCACGTACAGCAGAAAGGTTCACTGGTCGATCCCGAACGCTTACGTTTCGACTTCTCGCACTTTGAGCCTGTAACGCGTGAAGAGTTGACCGCGATTGAGCGCCTTGTCAATGCACAGATACGTGACAACGCCACGACTGAAACACGTTTGATGACACTTGAGGATGCCAAGCAATCCGGTGCCATGGCGCTGTTTGGTGAAAAGTATGACGATGAGGTACGCGTATTGCGTATCGGTGATTTCTCTGTCGAACTGTGCGGTGGTACGCATGTTGATGCGGCCGGTGATATCGGTCTGTTCCGAATTACCTCGGAGAGCGGTGTCGCATCCGGTGTGCGTCGTATCGAAGCTGTTACTGGTGAGGCTGCAATCGATTTGACCGAATCGCAGGAGAACCAGCTCACGGCAATCTCGGGGATGCTCAAGGCATCCACTGATACTGTGTCAGACAAGGTGGAGCAGTTACTTACACGTAACCGTGAATTGGAAAAAGAGCTCGACAGGCTGAAATCAAAAATGGCTGCATCCGCCGGATCTGACCTTGTCAGCCAGGCCGTGGAGATTGGCGGTATTAAGGTACTGGCAGCTAACCTCGAGGGTGTTGAGCCCAAGAGTCTGCGTGACACGCTTGATCAGCTCAAGGATAAGCTTGGCAGTGGTGTTGTACTGCTTGCTGCAAGTAACGGCGAAAAGGTTAACCTGATTGCAGGCGTGACCAAGGATCTGACTGATCGTTTGCGTGCCGGTGACCTGGTTCGTATTGCTGCGGAGAAAGTTGGCGGCAAGGGCGGTGGCAGACCCGACATGGCACAAGCGGGTGGTAGTAACCCTGCCGGAATTCCAGACGCACTTGCGATGGCTGAAACCTGGGTGGCTGAAACTATTAACTGATCCTATGCCTCTTGTAGGAGCGGCGCCTGACCGCCAGGGATGGCGGGAATGCCGGGAGGCGTCTGGAACGGCTACGGCCTCGCCGCGATTTAACAGGCACTAGCATCGATTTCTCATTCCAGTAATTGTAAATACCTGATAAAATTCAACGTTCTTGCCCGGAAAGCCTCCGGGCACTTTAATTTGTGGATTGAATATTAACAATGGCACTGATTGTCCAGAAATATGGCGGCACCTCGGTTGGTACTGTCGAAAAAATCAAGACGGTAGCTGAGAAGGTCAAACGCTTTCAGGCTAACGGCGACCAGGTGATTGTCGTCGTTTCGGCCATGTCGGGCGAGACCAACCGCTTGCTTGGCCTTGCCGCTGAAGTCGATGAAACTTCGCCCAGCCCGCGTGAGATGGACGTGCTGGTTACGACCGGTGAGCAGGTCACCATTGCATTGCTGAGCATGGCTTTGCACAAGATCGGTGTGGACGCGCGTTCCTATACCGGCAGCCAGGTTCGTATTCTCACGGATCATTCGCACATGAAGGCGCGCATCAAGCGTATCGACGACGAACGTATTCGCAAGGACCTTGATGCAGGACGTGTGGTTGTGGTCGCCGGTTTTCAGGGTGTCGACACAGATGGAAATATCACTACACTCGGTCGCGGTGGTTCCGATACCACGGCAGTTGCACTGGCTGCTGCGCTGAAGGCAGACGAGTGCCAGATCTATACAGATGTTGACGGTGTCTATACGACTGATCCGCGAGTTGAGCCAAAGGCGCGCAAACTCGATCGCATCACCTTCGAGGAGATGCTCGAGATGGCAAGCCTCGGTTCCAAGGTGCTGCAGATCCGGTCAGTAGAGTTTGCTGGCAAATACAATGTCCCTTTACGGGTACTATCCAGTTTTGAAGAGGGTGAAGGCACCCTGATTACCTTTGAGGATACAGGCGTGGAACAGGCGAAAATTTCCGGTATAGCGTTTAGTCGCGATGAAGCTAAGTTGACCATCAAGGGCGTTCCTGACGAACCGGGCGTGGCGTATAAGATTCTTGGCCCGATTGCGGACGCCAATATCGAGGTCGACATGATCGTGCAGAACATCTCTAAAGATGGCACAACCGACTTCACATTCACCGTTCATCGAAATGATTATGAGCGTGCGGCTGCAATCCTGACTGAGCTGACAAGTACGCTGGGCGGTGAAGAGATTGACGGCGATGACAAAATCGTCAAGGTTTCACTGGTAGGAGTCGGCATGCGTTCGCATGCGGGCATTGCCAGCACCATGTTCGAAACACTCGCCCGGGAGGGGATCAATATCAGGTTGATTTCGACCTCTGAGATCAAGGTGTCGGTAGTCGTTGATGAAAAATACCTCGAACTAGCAGTGCGCTCACTGCACGAGGCGTTTAACCTCGCACAGGATGAAGTTGCAACGGTTGGATGAATTGACCCGGCTGTCTAAAAGCACTTGGAATTGTGCTAGACTTTACCCGGCGACATACAATGGGTGGCGCTCTCCCGGATAGTCGGGGACAAATTGGTGGTGATCTTCATCAGAAGATCAATTTAGATAATAAAGTAACAGGGACTAAGGAAATGTTAATACTCACTCGACGTGTCGGCGAAACGCTTATGATTGGCGATGAAATCAGCGTAACCGTACTTGGTGTCAAGGGCAACCAGGTCAGAATCGGCATCAATGCACCACGCGACGTCTCAGTACATCGCGAAGAAATTTACGATCGTATCCAGCGTGAACATGATGGTGATGAAGAGGTAGCGCAGGACGAAGATTAATGCGATAATCCGCACCCGTTGAACCGGACAGGGGTCACAAACTCCTCCGGTTTTTCAATTCGGGAAATCAAAAAATACCGAATACCGGAGAGTTGGCCGAGTGGCTGACGAAGCAGCCAAAGGCTGCGAAGAACAGCGAAGCCGCAGGCGAAGCTTGGCCCCGAAGGGGTGAGGGACGAAGTCCCGAATATACGCGCGTCCCTGCATGGCCCGAAGGGTCATTGAACAGGAGCAAACAATAGAGAGAATTACGGAGAGTTGGCCGAGTGGCTGAAGGCGCGCCCCTGCTAAGGGCGTATGGGAGAAATTCCATCGAGGGTTCGAATCCCTCACTCTCCGCCATATATAACGTCTATGCTTTTGATGCATAGGCGTTTTTTCTTTTTAAGCGCCCGCCAATGTACGGATTGATGTACGGATCGCATCTCAATCCATCCAACATCTCACCACGAATCGTGAATGACTACTTTCGGCCAGAAACGGACATTCTATAATATGTGTAGGGGTGATTCTCTGATGAAAAGACTTCTATCTACAACACTACTGGCTATTGCTGTTCGCGGATTCAACTCACTAGTGCAACGGATGGGTTAATCCCGAAAAATACTTGATTGGGCGTTTTAATGCCAAGACATTTTCGGGGACGATTGTTCAG
>NZ_MPQG01000009.1:0-93923 GCF_002020255.1 Solemya velum gill symbiont
CTGAACAATCGTCCCCGAAAATGTCTTGGCATTAAAACGCCCAATCAAGTATTTTTCGGGATTAACCCATCCGTTGCACTAGTGAGTTGAATCCGCGATGTATAACAAGCTCCTGACCAGTCGTTTTTATATCCTTGTGCTTGCACTCTCCCTTCCCTTTCTGAGCGGCTGCGTAGGCCTCGGTGGCGGTGGAAGTTACAATGATCACTTTCTTGGCAGTGTCAGTGGTGGCGGGAACCTCTGGACACGTGTTGAACACGGCATGAAAATCAACAAGCCGATGAATGCACGAGTCAAGGGACAGATTGCTCACTTTCAGGCGAATCCACGCACTCTCAAAAAAATACAGGACAATGCGCGTGTTCATCTTTTCGATATCGTCGAGGAAATCGAGCGTCGTAACTTGCCTATGGAACTGGCCCTGGTACCGGCTATCGAAAGTCTTTACCAGGCTCACGTCTACTCCCGTTCGGGTGCAGCAGGCCTGTGGCAGTTTGTACGAGGCACAGGACGTGCTTACGGTCTCTCACAGAGCGAACTGATTGATTATCGCCGTGATCCTGACAAGTCCACCGGTGCAGCACTCGATTATCTTGAATATCTGCATCGTTACTTTGATGGTGACTGGAACCTTGCGATTGCTGCCTATAACGGCGGAGAAGGAACCATCCGTCGCGCGATGAAGAAAAATGCAAAACAGGGCAAACCGACAGACTTCTGGTCTCTCAAGATTCGTAAAGAGACTATGGATTATGTGCCGAGGATCTATGCCCTCGCCCTGATGATCAAGAATCCTGAACGTTACAACGTCTCGATCGAACCGATTCCCAACAGGCGGGTTATCGAGCGTATCGCCCTGAATAAATCGATAGATATCAAGCAGGCCGCACATAAGGCTGAAATTGACAGCGGTAGCCTCACACGACTCAACTCGCATTTCGTCAAAGGCATCACGCCCTCTCACTCCAGCACAGTTCTGGTGCCTGAGCACCATGTCGCAAGCTTTAAAAGCGTGTTACCCGACCTTGAAGAGAAGGACTGGAATAAAGTCGTTGCCGAGGCGAAAGCAAAAGCACGTCCCAGGATCCGTTATTACAAGGTCAGAAAGGGAGATTCGCTATACAAGATTTCTCGCAAGTTTGGCGTTTCGATTGCAAGTCTCAAGAAACAGAACAGGCTGCGCAGTAATCACCTGAGTATCGGCAAGAGACTGAAGGTTGGTAAAACAACAAGACGTGTTGCCTCGAAATCGAGCAGTAGAAAATCAACGAAAAGAAGCAGCTCGGGTAGTTACAAGGTGAGAAAAGGCGATACGCTTTATGGCATCGCGCGTAGTCACGGCATATCAGTCAAGGCCTTGCAGAAGCACAATGGTATGGGTAAGAGCACCAAGATAAAGCCTGGACAGAGACTCAAGATACCCAAGTCCCGCAAGGCGTAAGGCCTGATCGGGACGCTTCATTTGCCCTCGCTCTCCTACAAGTAACGGGTCAGCATCCGATCCAGGTGATTCGCAAACGCCTGTTTCTCAGCATTCCCAAGAGGTGGTGGCCCACCTGAATGCACACCACTGGCACGCATGGTCTCCATGAAATCACGCATCGACAGACGCGACTTGATTGTCTCTGTTGAGTAGGCTTCACCGCGCGGACTCAGCGCATGCGCGCCCTTCTCCATCACTTCTGCAGCCAACGGTATATCGCTGGTAATGACGAGGTCATCCTTTTCGGCAAGCCGAACGATTTCGTTGTCAGCCACATCAAAGCCGGGAGGCACCTGAATCGATGTGATGTTTTGCAGGCTCGGTACCCTGATCGGCTGGTTGGCAACAAAGGTCAGCCAGACACCGGTACGTTTTGCTGCCTTGAACAGAATTTCTTTAATAACAACCGGACAGGCGTCCGCATCAACCCAGATTTTCATTCTCTTTCTTCAACCATATTGGTGTTACTAGCCATGTAGATGACACCAGACCTTGTGAGTACCGCTCTTACTCAGCTCTGGCCATGATTGGCTGCAGATATCAGTCGCTCTTGGGCAACGTGGGTGAAAATGACACCCGGATGGTGGATTGGCTGGCGACGGCATGTCACCCGGCAAGCGTATGATCTCGCGTTCACGCTGCGGGTCTGCGACCGGTACGGCTGACAGTAGTGCCTGCGTATACGGATGCTTTGGATCACCCAGAACAGTATCGACATCACCCTGCTCTACAATGCGACCAAGATACATAACGGCGACTTCATCCGCCAGGTAGGAGACCACGGAGATGTTATGGGTGATAAAGAGGTAGGCAATCTTTGCCTCATCCTGAATCTCCTTGAGCAGGTTGAGTATTTGCGCCTGCACCGAGACATCGAGTGCGCTGGTGGGCTCATCACAGACCAGCAGGTCAGGACGCAGTACCAATGACCGGGCGATGGCGATTCTCTGCCTCTGTCCGCCAGAGAACTCATGCGGATAACGTTTCATGAATCGTTCAGGCAGTCCTACCCTGTCGAGTATTGCCTTGACCCGTTCAAGTCGTTCACTACGGTCCTTGCCAATTTTCTGTGCAATCAATCCTTCCGAGACGATCGCCTCGACTGTCATACGAGGATTCATGCTGGATGCCGGGTCCTGGAATATCATCTGCATACCCGCACGCAGACTGCGCAGGTTTTCACCTTTCAGTTTGGTCAGTTCAGTGCCATTGAGTTGTACCGAGCCGGAAGTCGGACGCAACAGTTGTAGTATGCCCTTCCCTACTGTTGTCTTGCCGCAGCCAGATTCACCAACCAGTGCCACTGTCTTGCCGCTGCTGATATCAAGATCGATTCCATCGACAGCGCGGACATGCCCGACGGTGCGACGCAACAGCCCTTTTTTAATCGGGAAGTAGAGTTGCATCTGCTCTACCCTGAGAACATTTTTGCCTGGTTCTTGTTCGCTTATGGATGCTTCCTGCGGGGCTTCGATTGATTCTGATCTGAGCTGCTGCAGATGGCACAGATAGCCATGCTCCTGGTCTCCATGCCACGGTGGCAGTTCAGTCGCACAGATCTCCTTGGCAACATCACAACGGCTTCTGAAGCGACAGCCACGAAAAGTTTCAGCCAGCGATGGGACATTACCCTCTATTGCAGTTAATGGCCGGTTCCTGCGCTCGACTGAAGGCAATGCATCAAAGAGTCTCTGGCTGTAGGGGTGTTGTGGTTCGGCAAAGAATGTATCGACTGGTGCAGTCTCGATAATTTCACCAGCATACATGACGCCTACCCTGTCGGCAGTTTCAGCAACAACACCGAGATCATGGGTAATCAGAAGAATTGCCATGCCCGTACGTTTCTGCAGGTCACGCAACAGATCCAGAACCTGTGCCTGTATGGTGACGTCCAGTGCCGTTGTCGGTTCATCGGCAATCAGCAGTTTGGGTCTGCCCGCAAGTGCCATTGCGATCATGACACGCTGTTTCATACCACCCGAAAGTTGATGCGGATACTCACTCATGCGACGTTCGGGGTCAGGAATGCCGACCTGCTGCAACAGCTCAAGGACGCGTGCATCAATATCACCTGCATGCTCCTCATCATGGAGTTTAACCGCCTCACCGACCTGGTATGCGACAGTGAGAACAGGATTCAGCGATGTCATCGGCTCCTGGAATATCATGCCGATATTGCCGCCCCGTTGTGCGCGCATGTCGACTTCCGGGAGATCGCGTAGGTTGATGCCGTCGAGAAAAATTTCGCCTTCCGTGATTTTTCCTGCGGGTGGCAGCAGGCGCATGACCGACAGTGCTGTCATCGATTTTCCGCATCCCGACTCACCCAGCAGGGCGAAAGTTTCACCGGGGTGTATGTCGAAACTGACTGAGCTGACCGGAATGATCGCACCGTCATCGCGACCGATCTGCGTGGTCAGTTTATGTATCGACAGCAGGGAATCGGTCATTACTGTATACCTCGCAGCTTGGGATCGAAGGCATCACGCACCCTGTCAGACAACAGGTTGGCAGAGAGAACCAGGGTAAACATGAATATCAATGCAGCACTCAGGGACCACCAGACGACCGGTTCGCGTGCCATCTCAAGGCGCGCGCTGTTGATCATGTTGCCCCAACTCTGCGTGGTCGGATCCACACCGATGTTAATATAGGAGAGCACGGCCTCAGCCAGTACCAGTCCACTGAAATCGAGCACAATGGTAATCAGTACGATGTGCATGACATTGGGTACCAGGTGACGCATCAGGATGCGCATATGAGAAACGCCAAACGCCTGTGATGCCTGCACATAGTCCAGCTCCCTGATTTTCATCGCCTCGCCGCGCAACAAGCGGCACAGACCGGTCCAGCTTGTGATACCGAGGATGATGCACAGGAACAGGAGTCGCAGGTCGGCACGTTCAATCACAGATGCAAACTCATCTGCATGATTGTCCATGTAGACTTGTAGCATGAGCACGGAGGCTGCTATCAGCAGTACCCCGGGAATGGAGTTCAGGGTTGTATAGAGATACTGGATGACATCATCGATCCAGCCACGGAAGTAGCCGGCCATAACACCAAGGAGAATTGCAGCAGGAAGCATGACCATGGTGGTCAGGGTGCCAATCACAAGTCCGGTACGAATACTTTTCAATGCCTGGTAGAGAACATCTTCACCAACCTTGTCGGTTCCGAGAATATGGTATTTGCCGCCGAGTGTGATCATGAGGAAAAGCAGGATCAGCAGCAGCATGGCAGTCCACAAGAGTGTCGGCCACGGGAAGCCTTTCGATACACCGAGCTGCACACGGCAGCGTACGCAGATCCATACCGAGATGGTCTCCTTGAAGGTACGCCCCTCGCTGCGCCATAGTCCGACCATTGCGACAAGGATCATCCAGGTGATCAGTGCCATCAGCAATGCGGAGATGACGTTCTGGTAGATATCGGCAGCTCTCTCCTCTTCACTTTCAAGGTGGGCTCCCCCATGTTTCAGACGAGGATAGATACGCTGCTGTGAGCCATCAGGCATCTCGACAGTCTCCTTGGCGAAGAGATGCAGGGCAAAAGGTGCAGAATAGGTCTTTTCCTGGTTCTTGCGTAGTGGGCGCATCACCACGTCAAGCGCGCTGATGACCTCTCCGTGGTCCGGATCATTCTCTCCTGCCTTGAAATGCAACGAGTCGAGCAGGCCAACGATGATAAATGCGGCGAGGAAGGTGCCCGATGCAACAGCCACGGATGATTGAGCAACACGCTTCCAGGGCTCACGCAGATGTGGGTGCTTTGAACTGTAGTAGCCGCCAATAATGCACAGCACCACCAGCAGCCAGATGAGTATGTCAGTCCAGAGCCAGACCATCAGTTCAGTTTCACTCGCGGATCAACCAGTGTGTAGGAGATATCCGTCAACACAAGGCCAAGAATATAGAGTACCGAGCCAAGAAACACCATGGCGCGCACGATAGCAAAGTCCTGGCTGTTAATGGCATCAATCGTATAGCTACCAAGTCCGGGAATACCGAAGAAAGACTCGGTGATAAGGCTTCCCATGAAGAGCAGAGGCAAGGCCACCACCACACCGGTGAGTATCGGAATCATGGCATTTTTGAGGATATGGCCAAACAGGACCTTGATCTCGGAGAGTCCCTTGGCACGTGCACTGCGGACATAGTCGCGGTGTGCCTCCTCGAGAAACAGGGTGCGATAAAAACGCGTTCCGCCACCGATACCACCGATCACGCCGATCAGAACCGGCAGCACAAGAAACTTCCATGCAGCGATGCCCTCCCCGAAACCCGAGACAGGCACCAGGTGCAAAACTTTGCCGACAAGGAACTGGCCACCGATAATATAGAAGAGTGCCGATATCGACATCATGATGACACACAGAACAACCCCCATGAAGTCGACATAGGTTGCCCTGAAAAAGACCAGCAGCAGTGCAAAACTGATGTTGGTCAACAGCCCCACGATCAACACCGGCAATGCAATTGCGAGGCTTGGCCACATGCGTTGGCTAATGTCATAGCTGATATCACGCCCACTGTCTGAAGAGCCGAAATCGAAGGCAAACAGTGCCAGGGACTTCTGGTAGAAAATTGTTTGTGTGAATCTGTCGCTGCCATCTTCCTCGACATTGAAGACCAGCGGTTTGTCGTAATCGCGCTCCACCTTCCACTGCTCGATTGACTCCGGCGTCACGCGCTTAACGCCGAGGTGCATGCGCGCCATATCATCAGGCGAGTTGACCATGAAAAAGAGCACGAAGGTGATCAGGTTGACACCGATCAGGATCGGAATCGCGTAGAGAATACGACGAATAATATAGGCGGTCATCGTGCCCTGCTCCTCTCATGTCGGCGATAAAGCATAATGGCCGGAACCAGTGTGACAATAAAAATAACAGCAATCAGCAACAGCGGCCACAGGATCGGTGGATTCCACTCGACGCGTTTCTGATCACGCAGCGAGGTATCGATGCGTCGGTACTTGAGCGTGTTGTTCGCCATTAGGTTGGGCTTGGTATTGTGATACCACTGGTGACGCAAAACATAATCCACCGGGATAAAACCCCACACCCATGGTGCATCCTTGTGCAGAATTTCTACCATTTGGTCAATTATCTGTTGACGTTCTTCACCGCTTGGAAGGTATTTCATGCGATCAAACAGCGCATCGAATTCCGGGTTGTTGTAGTTGGCAGCATTTTCACCATGATGATCAACACGCGAGTTTGGCCCGTAAAGCAGAAACAGGAAGTTTTCCGGATCCGGATAGTCGGCATTCCACCCCCAGGTGAAGAGTTGTGCTGTACCTTTTGCCATCTTGTCCTGAAAACGGTTGTAGTCACTGGCACGAATCACCAGCTCGATACCTAGTTTCTGAAACTGTTTGCGATACCAGTTCAGCAGCGCCTTGTCATCCGGACCAGTGGCGGTCGAATCATAGTAAAGGGTCAGGCGGCTGCCCGTATCAGGATCGATACCGTTCTCATATCCGGCCTGTGCCAGCAGTGCTTTCGCTTCATCGATTGAACGGCGTACCGGCCTGCCATCTACTTCGCGAAAAACCACCTTGTTGATTCCCTCGCTGCCTTCACGGTGGCCGAAAATACCGGGTGGCAATGGTCCCTGGGCAGGCACACCGCGGCCATTACGGAAAATCGAGATAAACTCCTCGTAGTCGACAGCTATCGAGATTGCCTGGCGCAACAGGCGCGCACGCTGTGAGTCACCTCCGACAACCGGATCTTTCATGTTGAAACCAAAATAGAAAATGCTGGTCGCCGAGGAGGTCTGCAGTTCGATGCCCTGCTGACGCATTTCCTCTGTCAGTTGTACTTCACCGCTACCGCCAAACTGCACAGCCTGGTCGAAGCTGTCGGAACCGATGCCTGAGAGGTCATAAAAGCCCTGCAGAAACTTGTTCCAGCGCGGAATCGACTCCTTTTCGAGACTGTAGATCGCCGTGTCGATAAAGGGTAAGTCGCGCCCTGCATCATCAAGTATGCCACTGGCCTTATCACTCTCCTCGCCTTCTACCGGGTAGGTTTCACCGCGGAATTCGGGATTTTTCTGCAGGATCATGCGCAGGTTGGGATTATTCTCCGTGAGCATGTAGGGGCCGCTTCCAATCGGAAACCAGTCAAGCGTGATGTTGTTCTCTTTCAGTCCAGGCAGATGGTAAAAACGCTCAGCCTCCCATGGCATGGGTGAGAAAAAATTCATCGCCAGCCAGTAGATGAACTGCGGATAAAGCCCTTCAAGACGGATACGGTAGTTATACCGGTCAAGCGCGGAGACGCCTTCCATCTGATATCCATTGAGATCGAGCCAGGGGTGTTTCTCACCCGTCTTCTGTTTGAGTTTCTCGTAGGCTTGTGAAACAGACTTCTGGAACGCCTCGAAGCCAACAATATGTTCTTTCATCAACCCGGCAATCGGAGAATGGAGTTCAGGTGAGGCCAGGCGCTTGACCTGGTAAACATAGTCTTCTGCAGTGACCTCACGTGTTCCCGTATGCTCAAAATCAGCAAGCGTGTGAACATCTTCAAGCCCGGGCCATTTTGCGTTATAGCGAGGTTCTCCTTCGGCATCAGTCGCCAGGGCGGGATGCGGCTGGTAACGGGCGCCCTGCTGCAGATTAATCAGGTAGTCAGTGTATGCGACCTGCTGTGGATCATCAGTCGGCTGCATGTCAGCATCGAGAAAAACAACCTCGGGCATCTTGCTGGCCATCAGAGGTACCAGTTCATAGGGACGCTTGAGAAAGTGGTACTGCAGCGGCGGTTCATAGATCTGCGACAGGAATGACCACTCGTTCGACGAGTAGGAACGTGCCGGATCCAGGTGTTTTGGACGCTCGCCAAATGCGCTGTAATAGATGTTTTTACCTGCCTGTGACTGCGGATAGGGATTGTTCCACGCCTGCCCACAGGCGGACAGCATGAAGCTCGCCAGTAGCAGTGCGATACCTCCAATCCATGCAGAGCTCTTTGTTTTTTGTTCGGCTTTCAATACACTATCTGTTTTATGGCGCGACAGCGCTGCGGGTTAATGGCACAATCATCGCATTCTCGACGAAAATTGTCAGTAACAACTACAAAGCAAGGTTTGATTAATGGGATTTCTCGATAATAAACGCGTCCTCATCGTGGGCGTAGCAAGTAAAAAGTCAATTGCATACGGTATTGCAAAAGCAATGGCACGTGAAGGTGCCGAGCTGGCCTTTACCTACCAGGGCGACAAACTCAAGAGTCGTGTCGAAGGTGTTGCAGAAGAGTGCGGCTCCGATATTGTGCTGCCGCTCGATGTCACCTCGGATGAAGAAATTGACGCCGTATTCAAGGCGCTCGGTGAAAAATGGGATGGACTGGACACGATTGTCCACTCGGTCGGCTTTGCACCACGTGATCAGCTCGAGGGTAGCTATATTGATGCCGTTTCTCGTGAAGGTTTTGCCGTTGCACACGATATCAGCGCCTACAGCCTCGCTGCGCTGGCCAAGGCGGGTCGTTCCATGATGCAGGGGCGTAACGGTTCGATCGTTACCATGAGCTACCTCGGCGCCGTACGCACAGTACCAAATTATAATGTCATGGGTGTAGCCAAGGCAGCACTTGAGGCCAATGTTCGTTACCTGGCAGATTCACTTGGGCCTGAAGGGATTCGTGTCAATGCTGTTTCGGCCGGTCCTATTCGTACACTCGCAGCAGCTGGCATCAGTGGTTTCAAGGGCATGCTCGCCGAGGCCGAGGGCAAGACACCGTTACGCCGTAATGTCACCATAGATGAAGTCGGTAACGCGACGGCATTCCTCTGTTCTGACCTTGCTTCCGGCATTACGGGTGATGTTCTCTATGTCGACTCGGGATACCATATCCTTGGTATGGCGTAAGGCCGATTCAAAGCCTAAAATAAAGCAGATCAATTGATTAAACTGTTGAACAGGATACTGAGCTGAACATGTCTAACCCGGTAGTTTCTAGCAAAGAAAGCGTTACAGTGACACCCTTATGGCTTTTTATCGTTGTAATGATTCTTGCCTCGTTTCTTCTCCTGAGAGGATGTGCCAAGAGTAGTACTGAGGAGTTACAGGCAGTGAAAGCCGACTTCACACAGCAGCACAGGGATGAGGTGCAGGCATTCATGCAGGCGGGAATCGACAAGCAGTCAGAAGTGGATAAACTGTATGAGAAAATCGGTCAGCTTCAAGCTGAATTACTAAAGACAAAGGGTGACCTGAATCTGGCTAACAGGCTGTCAGAAGAGTTACGCACCGACCTTGCCGGAATGAATACCGAGAACGAGGAACTCATCAAGGTGTGGCGTTCCTGTGCTCAGGAGCTCTCTATCCTGCAGCAGAAGAGGTAGGCAGGCGTTATCCCCGACCGGGGATAACCTCACCGGGCTGGTTGAGAGTCAGTCAGCCTTCATTTCGTAGCACTGAAACAATCATCTCGCGCATTGTCTCTTCGTTGTTGTAGTCGATGGCAATCTGCCAGCGGGAAGTTTCTGAAACTTCAAGCAGCAAACTCGGGTAACTGTCCTGCTTCATTGCCCTGCACTTGCCAATTTCTTCAAGCAACTTCTGCTGTGTAGCCGGATCACTCAGAACGCCGGCAAATTCATCCGCATTCAGTCCAGTCTCTGCTGCAAGTTCGATCAGTGTCGAATCATCAGAAGGATTCCTGGCTTCCTGGTAATAGGCGCGCTGGATTGCAGCCGTCATCAGCCCTTCATACTCCGGACCGAAGTGGCGTGCGGCGATCACCGCACGGCATGCCGGATAGGTAGAACGGCGTGGCTTGGCTTTTTCCCAAAAGTCGAAATTGAAATGTACGCCGGGAACTCGCTGCTCGATTTTGTGCCATGTCTGTTGCAGGAAGCTGCGAGTCTCTTCAGGCATGGGGTCATCTGAATCAGGTGCAAGACCACCAACCAGGAATTCGATCTCGACACTGTCACCGAGCTTTTCAAATAGTTCTCTGCGCGTTGCCTCAAAGCCGTAGGTCCAGCTGCACATTGGATCATAGGTGTAATAAAGTATTGGCTTCTGCTTCATGCTGTTATCCGGATGTCTTGACGGTGTCAGCGGCTTTTTTCGCCTTTTTGCGTGCAGCATCGGTGTTTTCGGCGCGTGCCAGAGCCACGCCCATTCTGCGCCTGACGAAGGATTCAGGTTTACCAAACAGGCGCAGGTCGGTATCAGGATCAGCCAGGGCGGCAGCAAGGTTTGAAAACTCAGTGCTTTTGCTATCCAGACCGCCGTAGATCACAGCGCTTGCACCTGTTGCGTGCATGACGGTATTGACCGGCAGACCGAGGATGGCCCGCGCATGCAGTTCAAATTCATTCTGGTACTGTGTCACCATTGTGACCATACCGGTATCATGTGGACGAGGACTCACCTCCGAGAACCACACCTTGTCGCCCTTGATAAAGAGTTCAACGCCAAAAATACCGCAACCACCGAGTTCTGATGTAATCGCACTGGCAATCTCTTTTGATCTCGTCAGCGCGGCTTCACTCATCTGCTGTGGCTGCCAGCTTTCGACATAGTCGCCCTCTTCCTGGCGGTGGCCGATAGGCTCACAGTAGCTTGTGACAATTTCACCCTCTGCATCGTTTGAGCGCACCGTGAGCAGTGTAATCTCGTAGTCAAAATCGATTTTTTCTTCAAGGATGACACGTCCGCGATTAACACGCCCGCCTTCCATCGCGTAATTCCAGGCGCGATGCAGTTCGTCTTCATTTGTTGCCATCGACTGTCCCTTGCCGGATGAGGACATGACGGGCTTGATGATGCAGGGGTATCCGATGCGTTTTGCACCTGCCTGAAGTTCATCATAGGAATCGGCAAAGATGTAACCTGATGTGGGCAGTTGCAGTTCTTCAGCTGCGAGGCGCCTGATACCTTCACGGTTCATTGTCAGGCGTGTGGCACGTGCGACAGGGATGACCTTGCTACGCCCTTCTGCCTCGATCTTGAGCAGCTCATCAGTCGCTATGGCCTCAATTTCTGGAACAATCAGCTGTGGTTGCTCTTTGTCGACAACGCTTCTGAGTGCGTCCGGGTCAGCCATATCAATCGTGTAGGATCTGTGTGCGACCTGGTGTCCCGGGGCGTTTTCATAGCGGTCGACAGCAATGACTTCAACTCCAAGTCTTTGCAGGGCGATGATGACTTCCTTGCCGAGTTCTCCAGCACCTAGAAGCATGACGCGGGTGGCTGTCGGTGACAGCGGTGTGCCAATTTTGATCATTTAATCGATTCTGTTCAATGCATCTGGGTGCATAGAGTACTACCGAAGAACGAGAAACGCCACATGGCAATGCCATATGGCGTCTATCGAGGCGATGAAACCCGTAGTTGGGGCTTTCCTTCAGGTTTATTCTGCTGTTTTTTCTCTCTCGCGAAGCTTGATGTGCAGGTCCCGCAGTTGTCTTGTAGAGACCTCCGACGGCGCATTTGTCAGCAGGCAACTGGCAGTCTGCGTCTTCGGGAAGGCCATGACATCACGGATTGAACTGGCACCGCTCATCAGCATGACGAGGCGATCCAGGCCAAACGCCAGTCCACCATGCGGTGGGCAACCATACTTGAGTGCATCAAGCAGGAAGCCGAATTTTTCATCCGCTTCCTGTTTTTCGATGCCAAGCAGGTTGAAGACCTGTTCCTGTACAGCGCGACGATGGATACGGATTGAGCCGCCACCGATTTCGCTGCCGTTGAGCACCATGTCATAGGCGCGAGACAGTGCAGTACCCGGGTTGACTTCGATGCTGTCGCCTTCAAACTTGGGTGCAGTAAAGGGGTGATGCAGCGCAGTCCAGCGTCCCTCGCCTTCATCGAATTCAAACATCGGGAAATCGACAACCCACAAAGGCTTCCACTCGCCTTCCATGAGTCCACGATCCTTACCGAGTTTTTCACGCAGTGCACCGATTGATTCATTCACGATATTGGTCTTGTCTGCACCGAAGAAAATCAGGTCGCCATCTTCTGCACCTGTGCGCTCGAGAATGGCGTTAACAGCTTCATCCGGGAGGAACTTCAGAATTGGTGACTGCAGTCCGTCACGACCATTGGCAAGTTCGTTGACCTTGATATAGGCAAGACCGCGGGCACCGTAGATGCCGACAAATTTCGTATAGCCGTCGATCTCCTTGCGTGACAGCTCGCCACCTTTTGGCAAGCGCAGGGCAACAACCCTGCCCTTTGGATCTTTTGCCGGACCGGCGAAAACCTTGAATTCAACATCCTGCATCAGGTCAGCAACATCGATCAGCTCGAGCGGGCAACGCATGTCAGGGCGATCATTACCGAAACGTTGCATTGACTCTGCATAAGTCATGCGCGGGAACGGATCAGGCAGATCGACATCAAGAACAGTTTTAAACAGCTGGCGAATCATGCGCTCCATGGTCTGCATGATGTCTTCATCATCAATGAAGGACATCTCGACGTCGAGTTGGGTGAATTCAGGTTGGCGATCGGCGCGCAGGTCCTCGTCGCGGAAACAACGCACGATCTGGTAATAGCGATCCATTCCCGACATCATCAGCAGCTGTTTGAAGAGCTGTGGCGACTGCGGCAGAGCAAAGAATTTACCTTCATGGGTACGGCTGGGTACCAGGTAATCACGTGCACCTTCAGGTGTCGCCTTGGTCAGCATTGGCGTTTCGATATCGATAAAACCTTCGTTATCGAGAAAGTTACGCAGGTTGCGTGTTACTTCTGCACGCATGCGGATGCGGTCCTGCATCAGGGGACGGCGCAGATCGATGTAACGGTAGCGCAGGCGCAGATCTTCGCCGACATCATCATCGTCAAGCTGAATCGGAGGTGTTTCCGAGCGGTTCAGGATTTCCAGTTCCTGTCCGAGAATTTCGATCTCACCGGTACCCAGGTCCTTGTTAACTGTTCCTTCCGGACGCGGGCGTACCCTGCCCTTGATGCGCAGCACGTATTCACCGCGAACCTCTTCGGCAGTCGCGAAGGTGTCTGCATCATCCGGATCATAAACAACCTGCACCAGGCCGTCGCGATCACGCAGATCAATGAAGATGACACCGCCATGGTCACGGCGACGGTGAACCCAACCGCAGAGTTCCACGGTTTCGTCGTTATGGCTGATGTTAAGTTGTCCGCAATAGTGTGTTCGCATCTGGGATATCCGAATTCAGGTTAAGGAACCTCTGATTAAGTCTGTACGCAGAGATTGCCGATCAGAATGCGTCAGTTCAAGGCGCGAATTGCACGTAATAGCAGCGCTATTACGAAGATACGCAACGCAGAAATGGCGCATTATGGCGGCAAGGTCAAAATTCATGACTTAATCAGGGGTTCCTTAAGTTTGTTAAAAATAAAAAATGGCACGACGCAGGAATTACGCCGTGCCAGTGTTGTCTGGTTTGCGTCAGTTACAGCTGCCGCAGCTGCCTGTAACGCACTTGTGCCCCGAAGAGCTTTTTGCGCTGCTGCTCTCTGCGACATTCTTTTTCGAGTTGCCGCCTTTGAAATCGGTCTCGTACCAACCGCCGCCCTTGAGACGGAACCCGGCTGCCGAGAGCTGCTTCTTGAGCTCATCTTCGCCGCACTCGGGGCAGGTTGTCAGCGGCGCATCATTCATCTTCTGCATCGCTTCGTGTTCATGCCCGCAGGCACCACAGAGATAATCATAAATTGGCATATTCAACTCCTTGGTCTATTTTCCCGAAAATCGGGACAACAGAGAGGAAAGGCAAGAAAAATTTTCGGAATTTTAATACATTAATGGCTTCTGTGACACTGATTTTATAGATATGAGTGAATCCATCCTGATTACCGGCTGTTCCAGTGGCATTGGCCACCATGTTGCGCACGCCCTGCAGACACGCGGATACCGTGTTTTTGCCACCGCAAGAAACGAGGAGGATATCGCTCGTCTCAACAGCGAGGGGCTGGAAACCCTCTATCTTGAGTACGCAGACAGCGATTCAATCCGGTCAACGGCCAATCATGTTCTCGAACAGACTGATGGAAAGCTCTACGCGCTGTTTAATAACGGTGCCTATGGCCAGCCGGGCGCAGTAGAAGATCTGAGCCGAGAAGCACTAACGGCCCAATTTGAGGCCAATTTTTTCGGATGGCATGAGCTGACCTGCGCCCTGCTGCCATCCATGCGTCAACAGCAGAGGGGGCGTATCATTCAGAACAGTTCGGTGCTGGGCTTTGCCGCGATGGCCTATCGCGGTGCCTACAACGCCAGTAAGTTCGCAATCGAAGGGCTGACTGATACCTTGCGGCTGGAGCTGCAGGGCTCCGGTGTGCATGTCAGCCTGATTGAGCCAGGGCCAATTGTCAGTAAATTCCGCGATAATGGCTATAAAATGTTCAATAAATATATAAATGCTGACAAAAGTATTCATAAAGAGGCCTATGAGGGCATGATTCGCAGGCTGACAACAGAGGGACCGGTCGCGCCTTTTACCCTGCCACCGGATGCCGTTCATGTGAAAGTGCTTCACGCACTTGAAAGCAAGCGTCCCAAAGCACGCTACTATGTCACCAAGCCAACCTGGTTCATGGGAATCACCAAGCGATTTTTATCCACACGCCAGATGGACAGGGTATTGATGAAAGCCGGTGGTGGCGGAAAACGCTAGCCATGGCATCAACTTAAAATAGAGAGAACCGGATGAAACAGCTTTTCAGATTGACGGCCCTGCTTGCGATCTTGATGGCAGGCACAACCTCAAACGCAGAAGAGGATGCCAGGCAACTGGTCGAGATGCCGCCGATGATGCAGCAGCACATGATGTCGAATATGCGCGATCACCTCGCGGCGATTAACGAAATCCTGATCAACATGGCAAATGGCGAACTGGATCAGGCAGCAGAGATCGCCGAATCCCGTCTCGGCATGAGTTCATTGGACAGGCATGGCGCCAGTCACATGGCTGGTTTTATGCCGCAAGGCATGCGCCAGGCAGGTACAGGTATGCACAAGGCTGCGAGCCGATTTGCCTTGAAGGCAGAGGAAGGTGACGCGTTAGCGGCTTATGCTTCCCTGGTCGAAGTGACTACCGCATGTGTCACCTGCCACACGGGTTATCGCATCAGGTAAGTGTTACTTCAGGATGTAGGCCAGAGACGACGCACACGATTGAGATCCGCCTCGGTATCAATTCCCGCCGGTGGCACTTCATGTGCAACCGAGACATGAATTTTTTCTCCATGCCACAAGGCCCTGAGTTGCTCGAGAGACTCAGCCTCCTCTGTTGGCGCAGGTGACAGGCTGGCATATTTTTTCAGGAAACCCGCACGGTAGGCGTAGATACCGAGATGGCGATAGTAATTGACGCCATCGGGCAATGTATGGGTGCCATGCTGTGCGAACCAGTCACGCTGCCAGGGAATCACTGCCCTGCTGAAGTAGTGCGCATATCCTTCACTGTCCATCACCACCTTGACGGCATTGGTGTCGAACAGCTCTTCGGCATCACTGATTGGCGTACAGAGCGTCGCTATCGCTGCCTCTGGATGTGCATCCAGTGCCTCAAAAACCTGTGTCAGCAGGGCTGCCGGCATTTGCGGTTCATCACCCTGAAGATTGATGATCATCTGCTGATCATCCCACCCCTGCTGTTCCGCTACCTCGGCTAGACGGTCGGTGCCACTGGGGTGATCCGCGCGTGTCATGCAGACATTGATATCCATGCCGGAAACCACATCTGCAATACGTTGATCATCGGTTGCAACGATAACATTGGATGCACCCGAATCCAGTGCACGCTCGACGACGTGTGAAATCATTGGTTTGCCGTCAATCTCCAGAAGCGGCTTACCGGGCAGGCGGGTTGATGCATAGCGTGCCGGGATAACGACAGTGAATTGACTCATGCGTCAATTTCTTCTGTTGGCGGCAGTTCGCGTGCTTCACTGACCAGCATCACGGGAATTCCGTCAGTAATCGGAAAGGCAAGCCTGTCGAGCCTGCAAATCAGTTCATTCGCCTTGCGGTCATGCACAAGTTCTCCCTTGCATAGTGGGCAGGCAAGTATTTCGAGCAGTTTTTTATCCATTAACCGGTCCCTTGTTAGTAAAACGCAGAGCGCGTGTCACAGCATCGGCGAAATTGTTATCGAGATCGATATCAAGTTCAAGGTACCAATATGAATCATCTGCAAAGTCGACGCATTTGACGGCATCTTTCTCTGTCATCATTATCGGGTTTTCATCCGAAAAATCGAGATCGGAGGAAGTGTAGTCATGATGATCCTCGAACGGATGGCGAGTCACCTCGACGCCGGCCTCTTCCAGTATGCGGAAATATCGCTGTGGATTGCCGAGCCCGGCAACAGCATGAACAAGTACATAGCGCCAGAATGAGAGAGGACGTCTTTCGCCTGTTACCAGGTTAACGGTTGTCGTTGCTTTTTGACGCAGACCGTACTCACCTACTCCGACTGTGCCGTTAGTCACTACCAGGTCAGCATGTGAGGCCCTTTTGCGATGTTCTCTGAGTGGCCCTGCAGGAAGCAGCATGCCATTCCCGTAACGACGCGCACCGTCAATCACCATGATTTCTATATCACGGGCAAGCGCATAGTGCTGCAGGCCATCGTCAGAGATGATCAGGTCAACGTCCCCGTTCTCTATCAATGTACGTGCTGCATTCGGGCGATCTGGATCAGCGCACACCGGGCAGTTTGTGCGCCTGGCAATAACCACGGCCTCGTCACCGACCAGGGCTGGATCACTTTCGGGGGTTACCAGTTGCGGCCACTCCTGGCTCTCCCCCTTGTAACCACGCAAAATGATACCAGGCTTGTATCCGAGCGATTTACACTGTTCTGCGAGCCAGATCACCAGGGGTGTCTTTCCTGTACCTCCGACAGTGATATTTCCGACAACGATGACCGGTACCGGTAACCTATGGATCTTTTTCAGGCCAATGCTGTAGGCCATTCGCCTTCCCAACACAGTGAGCCTGTAGAGCTGGGACACTGGCCACAGCAACAGTGCGACCGGATGCGATTTCTTATAGAACCATGTAGGTGTTTGCATGATCAGGCCTCAGTCGCTGCCAACCGGCTTGCGCGCGGCAAATGTGATTTTGCTAAGGCCAATCTGGCTGGCAACATCCATTACAGTCATGACCGACTGGTGACTTGCCTGCGCATCTGCCTTGATAATCACTGGGACATCGTTGCGTCCCTGTGCAAGCTCACTCAATGCCTGGCGAAGAATTCTTGGCGTGGAACTGACCAGTACATTGCCGTCATTCAAGGAGATGCTTCCATCTGCTGAGACTTGCACCTTGATAATATTCATTTGCTTGTCTTTCTCATGCTCGGTCGTCGCCTCGGGTAATTCGACCTTGAGACGTGAGCGACTTTCGAAGGTAGTCGATACCATGAAGAAAATCAGTAGCAGAAACACCACGTCAATCAATGGCGTCAGATTGACTTCTGCCTTATCAATGCGGCGTTGACGCAAATTCACGCGTTGCTCCTGTGCAGGATATCAACCAGCTTGACAGCCTCGTCTTCCATTCCAAGTGCCAGTTCATCGACACGTGCGACCAGTACTCGATGAAAAAGGATGGAGGGAATTGCGACACTGAGACCGGTTGCCGTTGTAATCAGGGCTTTCGAGATACCTCCGGCGAGGATGCCCGGGTTGCCAATGCCCGCATCCACGATGACGGTAAAGACATCAATCATACCGATGACTGTACCCAGCAGACCGAGCAGTGGAGTAATTGCAGCAATAGTTGCAAGAATACCGAGGTAGCGCTCAAGTTCATGTATAACCTGCCTGCCGACCTCCTCGATTGACTCTTTCATCACGCCCCGGCTCTGGTTTCTGTTCGATAGCCCCGCAGCAAAGACACGCTCCAGTGGCTTGCCTTTCTGTAGTGTTTCTATGTATTCAGGCGATAGGTTGCCGGTTTTATATTGGCGAAACACCGCCTGAAGGGCACCTGGTGGGTTGATACGTTTTTTACGCAGCCGTACGAAACGCTCGATCACGATCGCCATTGCGATAATGGAACAGAGAAGAATCGGGGCCATCAGCCAACCACCGGCCTGTATCAGTTCAATCAATGGGTACTCCAGATCATCATATTAAGTATAGTCAAACAACAAGTTTACCTTTTTCCGCCTCACCTGTTCCAGAAACTGGCGTGATTAGTACGCCAGGAGTCGATAACAGGAGTTGCAGATCCCCTCTCCCATCTGAAAACCTGCATACCGCTGTCAGCCGTGTTGAAAATCCTTGTTCCTGTCGCACTCCAACGATCAATGACCGGTTTGCGTGGATGACCGTAACGATTTCTCCAGCCGCTGGAAACCACACCGTAATCTGCCTGCAGTGAATTTACGAAAACATCCGCTGACGAGCTGTTACTGCCGTGGTGAGGTAGTGTTACAAGGCCTACATTGCCTAAATCTGCATTTTCGAGCAACTGCTTTTCAACCGGCTTCGTGATATCTCCAGTGATTAGCAAGGTGGTCTCATCTGATTTGACCATCAGTACACATGACATGTCATTATCACTGATACCAGAATCCCTGTTGTGAGGATGCACTATTTCGAAGAGTATTCCATCCCACTGCCAACTGTCTCCTGCCCTGCATGCACGCGGCCCATGGTGCCCGGTTGACTCGACAGCCTGCCCCTCAAGCAATTCGAGTGTCATGATTCTAGTCAGAAAGGAGTCGGCAGCACCAGTATGATCTTTGTCATCGTGGCTGAGAATCAGTTTATCAATCTGATTGATACCCTGTGCCTGCAGATAGGGGATCACCACTGATTCTGCCGTATTGAAACCACTTGGAAAAGCAGGTCCCAGGTCGTAAAGAAGTCGATGGTTTTCAGTTTCAATCAACAGTGACTGACCCTGGCCAACATCGAATACCACCAGTTTCAGGTAAGGCTTTTCAACAGGCAGCCTCGCCCAGCTCAAGAGGTAGAGCATCAGAAGCGGAATCAGACTACGCCATGAGAAATAACGCACAAAAAGAAAAACAGCGATGACAGCAGCCAGTGTGAGCAGGATGTGCTGTTGACCAATAACTAACGGTGAGTTGTATTCTGCGACCAGGTTGATTAAAGCCAGGGTCCAGTCTGCCAGTTGCAGGTAGATCTGCACTGGCAGATTGAAATCAAACAGACTGAGAATGGCTGAAACCAGTGTGGCTGGCACCAGTAGCAGGGAAAACCAGGGCACGGCAATCCAGTTAACCAGTGGTGAAATCAGTGAAAGAGGCATGCCGAAAGTTGCCTGTAACGGTAACATTAAGGCGGTTAGAAATAGCTGGGCGATTATCAGTAACTGCCATGATGACAGATTGCGTCGATACTGGAACAAGGTGATAAGCAACAACACTGCACTGAACGAAAACCAGAACGCCGGTTGCCAAATACATCGTGGATCAGCAATCACAACCAGGATGAGTGCAACAGCCAGGCGCACCAATGGCGGATAATAGACTTTCAGGCAGGTTGCGCCGGCAAACACGATGGTCATAATCAATGCACGTTGCGTGGGCAAGCTGAAACCCGCAAGTGCAGCATAGAGAAATGCACCCAGAATTGCAGCAATCGCACCTGCCAGTGGTGCCGGTACTCTTCTCATCAGTCTGACTGAACGACTCCATAAGAATGAGGCAAGAAACCAGCAGGCACCTGCAACCAGTCCAATGTGTAAACCGGATATTGCGATCAGGTGCGAAGTACCGGTTGCCTGAAAGGATTGACTCTGTTGTTGATCGATTCCAGAGCGATCTCCGATCAACAACGCCTTCAGTAGCCCTGCTGCCTGATGCTGTTGTTGATTCGCAAGCGCGTCGATACGCTCCCTGAAATAATGCCTGACACGATCAACCGACACAGCCCCGCCATTCAGTCGTTGTTCATCACCGCGCACGTAACCTGTTGCGACAATATTATCTGTATAGAGCCATCGTTCATAATCAAAGCCACCCTTGTTGAGCATGCCAGAGGGAGTGAACAGACGCACCCTGAAAGACCACTCATCACCGAGTGTCGGTATAGAAACGGGATCTCTCCAGCTGAGCCGAATCCGTCCACCCGGCCATCTCTCTGAAACAGGTGCAGTGCTGGTGACAAGAAATGTAATGCGCTTGTTGTCTCCCTTGGGAAAGCTGCTGATCTTGCCGGTTAGTGTGAAATCTGTGCCGTGAAGATCCGTTGGCAGTTTTGATTGGATATAATTATGACCATCCAGCCCGGCCCACAGAAAACCGGCAAGCAGGAAGCTCAATGGCAAGGCCTTTCTGAAAAGCAGTAAAAGAGTCAGGGCAATGCCTGCGGGGATAAACCAGGCGTGCCCCGGCAGTTCCCGGAAAAGGGAGAGTGAGAGCATGCCAAGCAGGAGGGAGATTGCATTGAGTTCTAGTTTCATCCTTGAAACCTTCTATATAAAAAAAGCGCCGCGACGATCTTTCGCCAATTCCTAGTTTAGGATATTCTGATAACACTGACGAGCTGGAATTGGGCCGTGCCAAGAAACTTTATCCGCCGCTATACACCAGATGCCGAGAAGGTGAGAAATCACAAGCACTTGCAATTTCTCGGTTCACATCTGCATGCGTACGATCTGTGGCATCTCAATCGCGAGTCGGTTGCCAAGGGCTTTGCCGTCGGTTTTTTCTGGGCCCTGGTTCCAATCCCGATGCAGATGATTTTTGCTTCCATATCCGCGATTCTCTGGCGCGCCAACCTGCCTATCTCTTTCGCACTGGTGTGGATCACCAATCCTCTCACCATTGTTCCGGTTTTTTACCTGCTCTACCTGCTTGGAAGCTGGATGATCGGGGCTGATGCGATGGACCTCCCTGCTGATGTTTCAATCGACTGGTTCAGGGCAGTGCTGTCAGAGATCTGGCTGCCGCTGGTCATTGGCAGCCTGACAGGTGCGGTTATTGCCGGTTTCATCGGCTATTACGGTATTCACCTGCTGTGGCGTCTGCATGTGGTCAAACGGTGGAAACAGAGCAGGCTGCGCCTGAAAAACCGTCACTCGGCAAGTAAACGCCCTTCAGTCAAACGATAAATTCTGTCCATTCGCTGAGCGAGCCGCCGGTCATGGGTGACGATAACAAAAGCGGTGTTGCGTTCGTGAGCAAGTTTCAGCATCAGTTGAACGATGCGCTCGGCATTCTCTTCATCAAGATTACCGGTCGGCTCATCTGCCATGATGCAGACAGGATCACCACAAAAGGCACGAGCAATTGCAACACGTTGACGCTCACCACCAGATAGCTGGGCCGGCCTGTGAGTGAGGCGATGCTCCATCTCAACGGCTGACAGCCATTCACGTGCCTGTTGTGCCGCTTCATCCTTGTTCAGTCCGCGTATTAATAGTGGTACGGCAACATTTTCCAACGCAGTTAATTCAGCCAGAAGATGGTGAAACTGGTAAATAAAACCGAGTTCCCGGTTGCGCAGCCTGTTGAGTTCATCGCTACGCAGCTGTGCCAGTGAGACACCGCTGATTGAGACTTCACCCTCGTCGACCTGGTCAAGCCCACCGAGTGAATGAAGCAAGGTGCTTTTTCCGGATCCTGAGCTGCCGATAATAGCGATACACTCACCCTTGTGGAGTTCAAGATTGACACCCTTGAGGACTTCGATAGTGGTATCACCATCGATGAAACTGCGATGCAGGTCCCTGCACTGAAGCACGAAATCACTCATAGCGAAGTGCCTCTGCCGGTTGAATTCCAGATGCACGGAAGGCCGGATAGAGTGTTGCTGCTAGCGTGATAATAAAAGCGACCACGGCTGTCATGACGACATCATCCCAGTGCAGGTCAGATGGCAATTTGCTGATGTAGTAGAGATCGGGATCGATAAACTGCAGGTTAAACATGCGCTCGAATGTATCCACGATTGATTCGACATTGAGTGCAAGCAAAACACCAAGAATCACCCCGAGAACGACTCCAAGCACGCCAATCGCGGCGCCCTGCACAATAAATATTTTCAGGATACTGCGTGATGATGCACCAAGTGTTCGCAGGATCGCGATATCTGACTGCTTCTCTGTGACTACCATCACCATCATGGAGACGATATTGAAGGCAGCAACCAAAACGATCAGCGCGAGCAGCAGACCGACCATGCGTTTCTCCATTTTCAGGGCGCGGAAGAAGTTGCGATGATGATCTGACCAATCGCTGACGTAGTAGAGATTGGGCAAGCTTTCCGCAAGTTCCCGTGAAATCTGTTGTGCCTCGAACAGGTCTTCTACTTTCAGGCGTACACCTGTCACCGACTCACCGAGGCGTGCCAGTTTTGCTGCATCCTTGATATGGACAATACCGACACCGCTGTCATACTCACCCATTCCGACCTCGAACAGTCCGGACACGGTAAAGCGTTTGAGACGCGGCATGGTTCCCACCGGGGTGACCATTGATGTCGGGGCGACAACCGTCACCTTGTCACCGACTGTCACGCCAAGTTTCAGGGCCAACTCGGAGCCTAGAACAATACTGTAGTCACCTGCACTGAGAGTCTCGAGGGAGCCTGATTTCATATGTTCACCAACATCAGAGACCTGCGCCTCCATCGATGGATCGATACCACGAATCACGGCGCCGGAAACGGATTCACCACGTACTGTCATGACCTGCATCTCCACGTAGGGAGCCGCACCAATCACTTTCGGATGTTCACCGGCGAGTCGCATCGCATCGGGCCATTCTGCCAGGCCGCCTTCAAATGCAGTCACAGTGGCATGCGAAGCCATGCCGAGAATGCGTTCGCGAATCTCCTTGTGAAAACCGTTCATGACAGACATCACCACGATCAGCGCCATGACGCCAACCGTGATGCCAAGCATCGATGTCATGGAGATAAAAGAGATAAAATGGTTTTTTCTTCTTGAACGCGTATAGCGAAATCCAAGAAAATATTCGAATGGCTGATACATGCGCAAATTATAAACACTTGAGAAGATTGTGCGAGATGTTTCGATGAAAGATTCAATAATAAATAGTGTATGGCCCACGACCAGGTTCAGGGCTGAATGGGAAACACAGGATGCTGTGCTGATCACCTGGCCTCACGAGAATAGTGACTGGCAGCAAACCCTGGCTGAGAGTGAGCGCAATTACGTTGAGATTGCGACAGCAATTCTTGCACGACAGGCATTAATCATTCTTGTGCATGACAGTGAACAGCGCACACATGTTGAGTCCCTGCTGACGAATGCTGTTCGAAAAGCCCTGTTTATTACTGTCGATAGCAACGACACCTGGGTCAGGGATTACGGTCCCTTGTCTGTCGAAATGGAGGGTGAAGCATCACTTATCGATTTCCGCTTTAACGCCTGGGGCGGAAAATACGAGTCACAAAAGGATGATACTGTCAGCGCCAACCTCTGCAACAAGGGCTTGTTTAAAAATATGCACTCCAGCGAACTGGTACTTGAAGGCGGTGCAATCGAGACCAATGGCCAGGGAGCTATGCTGGCAACCCGTTCCTCTGTTATCAGTGAAAGCCGCAATTCAGGGCTAAATGCGCAACAGATAGAAGCCCTGCTAAGCGAACAGTTGGGGCTGTCTCATTTTCACTGGATTGAGTGTAACGGACTGACCGGCGATGATACTGATGGCCATATCGATACACTGGCACGTTTTACCGACCCGGAAACAATTGTTTATGCGACTGTTGAAAGAACACATCCGGATTTCGGTGTTATGCAGAACCTTGGAGAGCAACTCGCCTCACTGCGGCAGCCAAATGGTGAAGCCTATCGTCTTGTCGGATTACCACCTCCACCGCGCAGGAAGTCTGTCATTGACGATCGCCTGTTGGCGGCAACCTATGTCAATTTTCTCATTCTCAATGATGCCGTACTTCTGCCGGTTTACAATGACACCAACGATAAACTGGCTGCCGAGATACTACAGCAGGTGACTTCGCGACAGGTTATCCCGATCGAGTGCAACACCCTGCTCGAACAGAATGGCAGCCTGCATTGCGCGACAATGCAACTGGCACAGGGCACGGTTAATTTTGAAGGAACAGATCAATGAACAGCAATGAAATCAAGGTCGCACTGATTCAGCAGGCAGCAGCAGTGGATAGCGTGGCAAACCTGGACAGCCTGGAGCAATCAATTCGAACTGCAGCTGCTTCTGGTGCAAAATTGATCGTTCTGCAGGAGCTGCATAACACACCTTATTTCTGTCAGCAGGAAGAGATTGCAAATTTTGATCTCGCCGAGACGATTCCCGGACCTTCAACAGAAAGATTCGGCCGCATTGCCAGTGAGAACGGCTGTGTTATTGTCACATCCCTGTTTGAAAAACGTGCCACCGGTCTTTATCACAACACAGCAGTTGTCATCGATGCTGACGGCTCTATTGCCGGGTGTTACAGAAAAATGCACATCCCTGATGATCCCGGATTCTATGAGAAATTCTATTTCACACCGGGCGATCTCGGCTTCACACCGATTGATACATCAGTGGGACGCCTGGGTGTCCTCGTGTGCTGGGATCAATGGTACCCGGAAGCTGCACGGGCAATGGCCTTGGCAGGAGCTGAATTGCTTGTCTACCCGACTTCAATCGGCTGGGATTCACGTGATGATGAGGCCGAGCAGCAGCGTCAGCTGGAGGCATGGATCACCGTACAGCGTGGTCATTCCGTTGCAAACGGACTGCCCGTGATTGCCTGCAACCGGGTCGGACATGAAAAAGATCCGGGTGGCCACACAGCGGGTATCAATTTCTGGGGCAACTCGTTTATTTGTGGGCCACAGGGCGAGTTTCTTGCGCGTGCAGATGAGAAAGCCGTGACTCTTGCTGCGACTGTTTCGCTTGGCCGCAGTGAAGAGATTCGCCGCATCTGGCCTTTTCTCAGGGACCGTCGCATCGATGCATACGGGGACCTTCTCAGGCGCTATATCGACTGAATTAGAGCGTATCCAGCCAGTTACCCACTGCCTCGATCAGTTCATCACCACGATATGTAAAGTAATGGTCTGCCTCAGGCAATACCTGCTGGCTCGATTTTGGATTACCCCCTGCTTCGATCATCATTTTGCGCAGTGGTGCATAGCGGTGAACAGCTGGATAATCATGCTCACCATAGAGATCGAGTACAGGTATTTTCAGTTTGTCGAGAGGGAAATCACGAACCATCGGTTGTTGATAATCGGTTGCACCCATACCCAGTCCCACGTAGGCATCAATGTTTTCGTGACCAACATCATCCAGCCAGAAGTTTGCCATGTGTGCACCACAGGAGTGTGCGATCAGAACAATCTGTTCATTCCCCTGCTCTTTCAGGTAGCTGATCGCTGACTCGATACGCGGGTATGCTTCCGGAAAGATCGGGACATAGTCAAAATATTTTGCTTCCTTTTTCAGGACCGGCAGCTGAATCGATAGCGTATTCCAGCCATAATCGATCAGCCCGACACGAAGTGGCTGGACGGTATAAGCCCAGTCGGGATGGTAACCACGGCCATGAAGAATAATGACAGCACCCTTTGGCTTGTCTGCATCCGTTTCAGTGTAAATACCAAGAAAGTCACCACCATCGCCTCTCGGTAAATCAAGCGGGTCACCATCGAGTATCGCATCGACTATTTCATCCTCAAGACGCTGCTCCCGTTCCAGGTCACTTGCGGCCATGATTGTAATCGATGGCAACAGCAGAAAAAATCCACACAGAAGTCTCAATTTGACTGAACCTTGCACAACATCGCCTCTTTTTTAGCTATCGTATACGGCGTAAAGTAACTCAGAAACGGATCAATTTCTATCCGTGACAAGCAGAACAAAAAAGCATATGATCTGTCAAGTCGCTGCAAAACAACAATAATGTCGCGATTATTATAAGTACTATTCACCGCGAAAAACCGCGAAAAAAATAACAAAAGAATAACTAAATCTTCTGAAGGAGAAATATAATTATGAAGTTTGCAAAACTGGCATCTATGAGTGCAATCGCACTGACACTCAGCTTCTCTGCTGGTGCATTTGCTGACAGTCACGGAATGGCTGTCGGAATCACACCAACAATGAAAAAACTTGATTTCGAACACAATGGCAAGAAACACACCATTTCTCGTAATCAGGATCAAAAGAATACCGTCAAGGCAGATTTCGCCAAAACCTCACGCAAGTGCCCTCCATTCTGTATCCAGCCTATCTCTCTCGCACCAGGCGTAGAGACACTCGGTGAAGTCGAGGTCATTAACTATATTGAGAAGATGGCTTCTGGCGATAGCTCTATTCTTGTTGTTGACTCAAGAACGCCTGACTGGGTTGCCAAGGGAACTATCCCGGGCGCTGTTAACCTTCCATGGACTGGCCTGAATCCCAAGAAAGGTGCCAAGACCGAAGGCATCATGAAGATCATGCAGGAAAGCTTTAATGTCGGCCTTGCTGGCGATGCGGATGAGTTTGCCGTTGACGAGGCGATTGCTGCAGGTGATACCAGCAAGGTATTCGATTTCAGCAATGCCAAGACACTCGTCATGTTCTGTAATGGCATGTGGTGTGGTCAGTCACCGAATAACATCATGAACCTGCTCAAGTTCGGTTACCCTGCAGATAAGATCAAGTGGTACCGTGGCGGTATGCAGGACTGGGAAATCCTCGGTCTGAGTACAGTCAAGCCCTGATCCGGTTTCAGACTGATGCAAAAAGCCCCATCGTTTGATGGGGCTTTTTATTACTTGGGTTTTACGTCCCTTGGGGCAAATGCCTGTTACGCAGCCTTGTAACGTCCCCTTCCGGTAGAAACAACACGGCCTGTACGCTTCAGGTAGGCCATGGTCTGTGGCAAATTAGCAACCGGGAAACCCTGTGCTTCGAGATGAGCACGGATTGAACCTGTGTCTGACTCTCCTGATGCGAGGAAATCGAGTATTGAAGCGCTGGTGCCACCTGCACGGCCTCCAGACCTGCTCTTTCTGCCGGTGAGTTGCGAAATTTCAGCATCAATGGCAGCCATTGTCTTTTTATGTTCGCGTTCAAGATCCTTTTTCTTTGCCCTGAGATCAGCTACCTGTGATTTCAGTTCCTCTTTTTCTTTTTGCATCTCCTCTTTCTTGCGCGCTTCGGCAAGCTCGTAGAGTTCATCTGCAGTCAAATTGTTAATATTTTTCTTCGCCATGATATTAAACCTGCTCCTTGTTTATAAAACACTTGTCAAAGTCATGATTAATATTTAACTATAGTCTTGATAGATTAATCATGTGGGCGAGGATTCTATCTTTAATATATTTATATCGCAAGGGGTTTATTACTACAGGGTTCTATATCAACACTGTTATAAAGAAACCTGAAGTTTAATATAATGCTTGATAGTAAAGATTTATACGCCTGCAACACAACTTGGCAGACTGGAGAGAATGGAAGCTTTTAATAAGGCGATCACATCCGGGCGAGGAAAACTTTTCCGCCATGCAAGAGCAACCGTTCTGTTTGGTGGCTCGCCGGCGAATCGCCTGATACTGACAAGTCTTTGTGAGAAACGGTCAGCACCAGCAGCCGTACATGGCAGTACTGTTATACCAAGACCCGAGGCAACCATATAGCGTATTGTCTCCAGTGAACCACCCTCGATATTCCTGATCGGGTCAGTAGTATCTGCCGTCTGATGACACTCCGGACAATATTCCAGTACCTGGTCACGAAAACAGTGGCCCTTACCGAGTAACAACACTGATTCAGAGGCAATTTCCTTACGCTTGATATCATGTTTGGGCTGATTCAAAGGGTGTGAAGATGGTAATAGGAGTACGAAAGGTTCGCTGTAGAGAGGCATTGTCATAATACCGCTCTCTTCATATGGCAAGGAGATGATCACGACATCCAGGTCACCCTGTTTGAGCCTGGCTGTCAGAACAGATGTGTAATTTTCCTCGATTGCCATGCGCAGATCTGGAGCTTTAGAAGTGATTCTAGGAATCATTTCAGGAAAAAGATAAGGGCCGATGGTATAGATGGCACCGATACGTAGCGGACCACTCAACTGGTCGGACTGCTGCGAGGAAATCTCCTGTATTTTCGAGGCCTCCTCGATCACGTGCTGTGCCTGTGCAACAACCAGTTCTCCAACAGCGGTGACGGTAATATCACCCGCGCCACGTTCGAATAGCGTTACCCCCAGCTCTTGCTCAAGTTTCTTGATTGCTACGCTGAGCGTTGGCTGACTGACAAAACAGGTTTCAGCTGCGCGTCCGAAATGGCGCTCCCTGGCGACGGCGACGATATACCTGAGTTCAGTCAGCGTCATCAGCTAACCTTGAACCGACTCTGAAGCCTGACTTAACTGCTTCTTCATCCATTTCGACAGATTCGCACACAAGGGAATAGACAGCGGCAGCTTTTGGTCCTGTGCCGAGGAACTGCTTCAACTTATCGAGATTGTCTGTTTCACCATGAGCCACGACCTCAACTGAGCCATCAGGCAGGTTAACAGCGTATCCGCTAATTCCCAGTTGCTGAGCAACCTGTTGTGTTGAAGCACGGAAAAATACGCCCTGAACCTGTCCAATTACGATACAACGAATAGAGCTTTTCATTGACCCGCGGAAAAATCGATTTTACTGAACTGTCCAGGCCTGAGGCGTTCCCCGTCAGCAACAGAAAAGATAACATCGACCGCATAGGCAACGCCGCGTTCAAGAATCCCTTCCGAAACTGCACCTATACGATAAATCTTGCCCGGACGAGTCTGATTGCCGACCGAGATCATGGCCTCCTGCCCTGATTCAAAGTCACCCACTCTATCGGCAGAAACACGTGCACGTGCAACCATTTCGTTGGCTGAAGCAAGACGGATCAGCGGATCTTTTTGCAGATTTGGCAGAATGACCTGCCCCTTCCAGCTATCCACCAAAATGAGAATACCGTCAAAAGGCGCAGTCAGTTTAGAACGCTCTTTTGCGATCTTCTTCTGGTCAAGAGTCGATTTTGCAGCTGCTACCGACGCTTCGGCTGCAAGCCTGGCAATTTCGCCCTCATGCTGCTCATTTTCAGATATCAGTCCCTGGTCATAGAGCTCACTGTTCCAGTCAAACTTGCGTTGCGCATGATCGAGTTCGACTTCTGCCTTTGTCAGAGCTGCTCGGGCCGATGAAATTGCCAGGTCGAAATCACGCTGATCCAGTTCAAGTAGCAAGGCGTCGCTATTAACTCGTTGGCCTTCGAGAACCGCCACTTTATCAACAACTCCGCTCTCCAGAACACGCAAGTCGACAGTGTGTGCCCATTCCAGTCGTGCCTTGAAAACCTCTGCTGTGACGGGTGATGAAATCAGGAACAGCAGCAATGTTGATACAGAAATCAGTCTGTTTTTATTCATTCTCATTCTTCTTTGTCCTGTTTAAGGCCTTTATCGAGTGGATATCCCTGCAGGGCATTGAGTGTTGCGCGTAGCATAACGAGTTGGTAGAGGGTTTCATGATACGCCAGGCGTGCACCAGTCTGTTCGACCATTGAATCACCCAGGTCTGCCTTAACCTCCAGCTCATATAGAGTGCGGCTTCTGTCCAGGTAGAGGTCCCTGTAATCGATAAGCGCCTGTGCAGATTCCATTTCGATTTGCATCACATCCAGTGCCTGCATAATCTCGATGATTGAATAGCGCAGTTGATCTCGCATCATTTCATGTAAGGGTGTTTCGTTCGTGACCTTCTGCAACACCGGATTTGATTGAAGTGCACGCGCAATCATTTCCTTGGTTTCTGTTTCAGGCAGTTGCAGCCAGGCATTGAAATCGGGTATCTCAACATCTGCAGAAAGCTCACCCGGTTTTCCCTGTGCAAGAGCAAGTAGTTCACGGCTCAGTCTCTGCGACTTCTCACCTTCAGTAAATCGCACCCTCACAGGTTGATAGAGTGATTGAAACTGGCTTACATCCAGCTCTGACCTTTGGCCAAGCTGCATGCGTGTCTGGGTTCGATCAAAATCGATAAAGGCGATAGCCAATGCCTCGTTTTCAAGACCGGCACGACCATCAGCAAGTAAAACGTCAAGAAAACGCCTGAGTACAAGCAGTTTCTGTCGCTGCAGTGGAGTTAACAGGTGATCAACTGAACAGCTCAGGTTGGGCGCATCAAAGATCAATGGCTTGAGCATTCTCTCCTGGCACTCGGATACCTTGCGTTGTCTGAAGTCATCATCTTGCTGCATACCGAAGCGAACTGCGGCACTGGATTCATCTACAGCTGACAGAGCCTGTTCAAATGTTAACTCTTGAGCATATAGAGGCGACGGGGAAAGAGATGACAGCATGAGAAGCACACCGCTAACGAGACCATATCTTGTGGAGATCCTGCTGGTTATCCGGTGCAATTCCCTACCCCTTTGGTGCTTCGGCCTTCTTCTCGGCGGCAACAGCTTTCTTGTATTTGCTGAAACGCATCTCTTCATAGACGCCTTCGACAAGAAATTTGCCGAACAGCATGAACTCATCGATACCTGATGTTGCACCTGTGTAACGTCCTCGTTTTGCCGGTTTACCTTCAAGATCGACAAATTGGAAAACAGGTGTTGCACGAACCCTGAACTGTTTCAGGGACATCTCTTTTTGAGTTGTATCTTCGCCGTTGAAGTCGACAATCTCCAGGTCTCCCTCGACATCTACTGTGAAAATCTTGAAATGCTCATGGAAAAAGTCCTGTGCTTCGGGCTGGTTGAGCACTGTTCTTTTCATACGATGGCAGAACGGACACTCATCCATCTCAAACATCAGCAAGATGCCTTTTTTTCCTTCATCTACCGCGTTTTCCAGCTCCTCCTGAAAATCACCGAAACCCTCATCAAAGAAATCTTTGTAATCTGCTGCAAAAACAACAGCAGGAGAGATGGCGAGTAGAAAGAGAAATGTTTTGATCAGTCGCATTTGCATCGCTCCGTTGGCTATTTGTTATTTTGCCTGTTTATCGATGTAGGATTCTATCGCTTCTCTTGTAATTGTGCCAACCTGGTATCCGGCGATTTCGCCGTCCGGGCTAAGTAAGTAAGAAGTCGGCAGTTTCTGAATGGGACCATTGATTCCATCAGCATCAGCTGAGCTTTTCAGCAAGGGAAAAGAGATAGAGTACTGTTCACGAAACATTTTCAATTTTCGACTACTGGCATCTTCCAGGTTGATACCGAGTACAACGACATCCTCGTTTGTTTCGTGAAGTTCGTCCAGGTCTGGCATCTCCTGCCTGCATGGCCCGCACCAGGTGGCCCAGTAATTGAGCAAAACCCACTTGCCCCTGTAGCTGGAGAGTTTGTGCTGCTTACCATCAATATCTTCCATTTCAAACTCTATCGGCTCAGCCGCTGCAACTGGCGACAGTAACAGTGCCGCCAGTACCATAAGAGTTGAGAAGTACGCGTTAATTCTGTTCAATGACTCTTTTCCGCTTGTCGTGAGCCGATATCATACATCTGTTAAGAGAAGTGGTGATATAGCTAAGGAGCCTCTGATTAAGTCTGGATAAAGAGATTGCTGATCAGAATGCGTCAGTTTGAGGCGTAAATCGCATGTAATAGCAGAGAGCTATTGTTCAGCGCATCCCTGCGCCTCACCCCTTCGGGGCTAGCGCGAAGAACGCTCCAGGCGTTCTTTATGCAAAGATTTGCAACGAAGAAATGGCGTATTCTGGCGGCAAGGTCAACATTCATGACTAGATCAGAGACTCCTTAAATCCCACATGATATGGACAGAGACTCACCGCTCCTGACACGTTAGAATAGGGCCTACCCAAGTTTAGGACTGTCATCCAGAGGAGAACGCCGTGACAGTAGAGATATTTCATAATCCACGCTGCAGCAAGTCCCGCCAGACACTTGAATTACTCAATGACAAGGGTGTTGCGCCTGAAATTACCGAGTATCTGAAAACTCCACCTGACCGGGAGCAGTTGCAGAAAATACTATCGATGCTGGGTCTCGAGCCACGCCAGTTAATGCGTACCAAGGAGAAGGAATACAAGGAACAGGGACTTGATGATCCGTCTCTCAGCGCTGAACAACTCATCGATGCCATGATTGCGACGCCGAAACTGATTGAGCGCCCTATTGTCATCAGCAATGGCAAAGCTGCGATTGGTCGTCCGCCGGAATCGGTTCTGGAGATTATCTGATGTCCTACGTCCTGGTACTTTTCTACAGCAACAGCGGATCAACCGAGGCGATGGCCAAGCAGATAGCGCGTGGCGTCGAAAAAGGCGGAATGGAAGCACGCCTGAGAACAGTGCCTAAAGTTTCCACCGTATGTGAAGCGACAGATGAAGCTGTTCCTTCCAGTGGCGCACCCTATGCAACAATGGATGACCTGGAAAACTGCTCCGGACTGGCTCTTGGCAGCCCTGCCCGCTTTGGCAACATGGCTGCACCACTGAAATATTTCCTCGATGGTACCTCTGCGTTGTGGACAGCCGGTGCCCTGCGTGACAAACCCGCTGCCCTGTTTACGTCGTCTACTTCACTGCACGGCGGACAGGAGACAACACTCTTGACAATGATGCTGCCATTACTGCATCACGGCATGGCGCTGATCGGAATTCCCTATACAGAAACCGAACTGATGCATACCAAGGGCGGTGGTACACCCTATGGTGCCAGCCATCACGCTGGATTCGAGAATATTAGTGAACTCAGTGATGACGAAAGCGCCCTGTGCAGGGCACTTGGCGAACGTCTTGCAAAAATCGCATGTCGGCTGGAAACAGAATGAATAAAAGACAACTCTGCTATTTTGCAGTGTTGGCTTCGCTAATCCTGCTCGCCGCAACTGTTGTCTTGTGGGTATTGCAGATCGAAGACGAAAACAGGCGCCTGGTTCCATTCCTGATCGGCACAATACCATTACTTCTGCTTGTTCGAGGTATGTTGAATGAACGTGTGAAAACCTACCAGGTTACGGTATTCGTTGCACTTCTCTACCTGGTACATGGCAGCGTAGAACTCTTCGACACACCTGGCCTACTGGCTGCACTCGAAGTGTTTGCAGCCCTGGCGTTGATGTTCAGTGCTGCATTTCATGCCAAGTGGATGACCCGGCAAGAGTAAAATGCAGCTCCAGTTTCCTCTCAAGCTGGCACTCAATCGCAAGCCGGCATTCGATAACTACTTTAATGAACGCAATCGACTCGCTGTCGACGCCATGCAGGGTCTGACGCAGGGTGAAGCGCCTGGCTTTCTGTATCTGTGGGGTGAGACAGGTACAGGTAAATCACACCTGCTAATGGCGTTGTGCGAATTACATGCCGGGGAGAGTTTTTACCTGCCACTGGCCGAATCCGAATCACTCTCACCCGAGATACTCAAGGGACTGGAACAGTTTCGACTGGTGTGCATTGACGATATAGACAATATCTGTGGTGAGCAGAGTTGGGAAGAGAGCCTCTTCCATTTATATAATCGTATTCGCGAAAAAAATGGTTATCTCGTCGTCAGTGCCACCTCTGCACCACGTGGTGTTAATCTCGGGCTTGAAGATCTGAAATCGAGACTGATGTGGGGCGCTGTCTACCAGTTACAGTCGCTTGAGGATGAAGAGAAAGCTGCATTGCTGATGCAACTAGCAGCCGAGCGTGGCATGCAACTGCATACCGATGCTGCCGCTTACCTGATCAAGCGCTGTGCTCGTGATACTGGTTACCTGGTTGAGAGCATTGAACAACTGGACCGTTACTCACTGGCGCGTCAGCGCAAGCTGACGATTCCGTTGCTAAGCGAATGGTTGCAGCACAACCAGGCGCTTTAATAGCAGGCGTCACTCTTCGGCTTCGAGTTCGACTTCGCCGTGATAGAAAGCACTTTCACGATATTGTTGTAAGCCGTATCGAATCAGAACCAGTAGCACAGAGGCGACCGGCAATGCCAGCAGAATGCCGTAAAAGCCATACAGGGTTCCGCCTGCCATCACCGAAAAAATCACCGCTACAGGATGCAGACCAATACGGTCACCGAGTAATTTAGGTGTCAGGAGCATACCTTCCAATAATTGGGCGACAATAAAGACCAGCGCAACCCAGTGCACCACATCAAATCCCTTGAATTGGAGTATCGCGGAGATAACGGCAAACAGCATGCCGAGGATCAGGCCTAGATAAGGAACAAAACTGACGACTCCGGCAAAGACACCAATCAGCAGTGCAAAATCGAGCCCTACCATCCACAGACCCAGGGTATAGATTATGCCCAGCGCCAGCATTACCAGCAACTGACCTCGCAGAAAAGCGCTGAGCATTTCATCAGATTGTCTCGCCAGTTTGCGGATTATCGGCTGCTGTTTCAGAGGCAGCAGGCCATCAATGCTTTCGATGATGCTGTCCCAGTCACGTAATAGGTAAAAAGTCAGTACCGGAATCAGGAGAAGATTGATCAGCAGGCCAACAAGGGCAAATCCTGAACGGGAGACCTGTCCAAACAGTGATGACAGTATGCCTCCGGCATCTTTCCAGTGCTTGCTCAACATGCTCTGGATCTCAGCCAGGTCGATGATCTCCATCTCAAAGCCAAGGTACTCTTTCAGAATTGGGATCAGAGTTGTGCCCAGCCACTTGATATATTCGGGCATATTTGAAATTAGCGTACTGATCTGACTTTCGATCAGTGGCAGCAGGACAGCTGTCAGTAGTACCAGGATGAGAAAAGTGATAGTGAATACAATTGTGACCGCCAGGTTGCGGGAAATCGATTTCTTCACTTCCAGCTTGTTGACCAGCGGGTCACCGATATAGGCAAAGAATGCCGCTGCGATAAATGGCGCGAGCACCGGCGACAGCAGGTAAATCAGGCCACCTCCAAGTAATGCGATAATCAGCCAGAACAGGCGTGTTTCACTTGCCATGTTGTTGTGCCCTGCGCACCCATTCGACAACATAATCTGCACCACTGGCGATGGTTGTTCCAGCGACAATTCCGATCAGAATAGTTATCGACGATGCTGGGACCCAGTTTGTGACCTGTGCCAGGACAATCAGCAGGGCGAGCAAAATCTGTGTGAAAGTATTGATCTTGCTCACGAGAGTCGGTTCACCGGTGAAATGCTTGATACGGTGATAATAGTAGGTTGCACCTGCGACGATGATAAAGTCACGCAGCAGGACAAGAGCAACCACCCACAGCGGGAGCAGTCCAAGATAGCTTAGAGTGATATAGGTGGCGACCAGCAGCAGCTTGTCCGCGATCGGGTCCAGCATGCTGCCAAACCAGCTCTCCCAGTGGTAGTGCTTGGCAAGAAAGCCATCTACACCATCAGAAATACCGGCCACGGCAAAAAGAATCAGTCCCAGCTCATATCGCTGGTCAAGAAGCGCCAATACAATCGGTACAACCAGAAAAATGCGCAGAATAGTGATGATATTGGGAATCTGGTGCAATCGCGATCCCTCTCCTTGTAATGGGAATTCGGTCACTCATGTGTTGACCGTTAAGGGAATTGTACCGATTCGGTGGCAAGTAACAAGTATCGGCTATGTGTTTGAAACCAGGCCAGTGGAAAAATAGGCTTCCAGAAACTGGTCGAAATCTTCCTGTTTTACCGTTTCGAGCTCCAGTTGCCTGCGTAGTGAGTCTGCTGTCTCCTGCTCAAATTCAGCTGCACGAGCCTCATCCAGTTTCTGTTCCTCATAGCTGAGGTAGTACTCATGTGATTTTGCGTGTGCAAATGCGTAGAAGCTCTCACTGTACTCACGCATCTCGGCAAGCATGCGTGCAGAAGGCGTCAAATCAGCGTCCAGCATCCTGTCCACCTGCTTTTCAAGTGCGGCCGTAAATAACCCTTCATCCTCACTGTCAGCAAGAGCGGCAACCGGACGCATGGCATCGAGCAGTTCCATGCCCCACTCACGTAACGGTATCTCCTTCCCATTCTGTTGCAACTTACACTCAGGATCCCTGCCGTTGCGCGATGTGATCAACAGGTTCTCGTCAATTTCCTGGCGCTCACTCGGGCTGATAACAGGACTCTCGTGCAACAGGCAAAAGAGAAAAAATGTTTGCAGGAAGCGTAATTGCGACTCATTGATGCCGAGCGGTTCAAATGCGTTGACATCCAGAGAACGCAATTCGACGTAGCGAATACCGCGCTGCTTTAGTGCTACTGTCGGCATCTCCATATTCTGCAGCAGCTGTTTGGGTCTGACGGTACTGTAGTACTCATTCTCGATCTGAAGAATGTTGGTATTGAGCTGCAGATACTCTCCATTTTCATCGCGCAGGCCGAGCTCCTTCCAGGGTTCGGCAGGAGTGGCAATGGCATGTGCCAGTGAATCGATATAGCTCTCGAGCGAGTCATAATTCGCCTTGATTCCGACAAGCTCCTCTTTCTGGTTCTGATAGCCGATATCACTCATGCGCAGCGAAGTCGCGTAAGGCAGGTAGTAAGTTCCCTCGTCGAAACTCTCCAGATTGGAGGGTTGGTGTTCACCAAAGAATGAGCGGCATACCGCGGGAGAAGCACCAAAAAGGTATGGGATCAGCCAGCCAAATCGCTGGATATTCCGCACCATGCCCATCATGTGCTTGTCGATAAAGGCCTGTCCACTGAAAGACTCGCCGATTGCATCTGCATAAAGCGGCCACAGTGACTCCTCAAAGGAGAAATTAAAATGCACACCGGAGATAACCTGCATCACTTTACCGTAGCGATGACCGAGTCCGACGCGGTAGAGATTTTTCATGCGACCGGGATTCGATGTGCCGTACTCGGCGATCGGAATATTGGTCTCACCGGCAAGCACACATGGCATCGATGTCGCCCACAGAAATTCATCCTGTTCTCTCAGCTTTGCATAGACATAGAGATGCAGGTCGCGCAGGAAATCGAGTGTTTGGGGAATTCCTTCCATCGGTGGCGTGATCAGCTCAAGCATCGCCTCCGAGTAGTCAGTGGTGATCCACAGGTGTTTCAGTGCGGAGCCGAGTGACTGCGGGTGCTCGCTTTGTGAAAGTGAACCATCCGGCGACACGCGCAGGCTCTCTTTCTCGATGCCTGTCAGGCTCTTGTTCAGAATTTCCGACACGCCCACTTTGCCGAGGGCAATGAGTAGATCCTGTCGAAGAAGTGACTCTGTCATGAATAAAACCCTTATGGAGAAATCATGGTTATTCCAAACGTGATAAAGGGGCGTTTCCGCCCCTTCAATCAATTTGAGTAATTGTTTCGATTACTCTTCGTCAACAGCCTTCATACTGAGACGGATACGACCCTGTTTATCAAGTTCAAGAACCTTGACCTTGACAGTGTCACCTTCAGCAAGTTTATCACTCACCTTCTCAACACGTTCATTTGAGATCTGCGAGATGTGAACGAGACCGTCCTTGCCAGGCAGGATAGTAATGAATGCACCGAAGTCCATCAGGCGTGCGACCTTGCCTTCATAGATGGTACCAACTTCGACATCAGCCGTGATCTGTTCGATACGCTTGCGTGCGTTGTCAGACGCTTCCTTATCGGCAGATGCAATCTTGACGAGACCGTCATCGGTCAAGTCGATCGAGGTGCCTGTCTCTTCAGTCAGCATACGGATAGTTGCACCACCTTTACCGATAACATCGCGGATCTTGTCCGGATTGATCTTGAAAGTGGTAATACGTGGAGCGTGCTCAGACATTTCGCTGCGAGGTGCATCGATCGCCTTGTTCATCTCCTCGAGGATGTGCAGACGGCCGGCTTTTGCCTGGTCGAGAGCAACTTCCATGATCTCACGGGTAATACCGTTGATCTTGATGTCCATCTGCAGGGCGTTGATACCGGTAGCAGTACCAGCAACTTTGAAGTCCATGTCGCCGAGGTGATCTTCGTCACCGAGGATATCGGTGAGAACTGCAAATGCGTTGTCTTCCTTGATAAGGCCCATTGCAACACCGGCAACTGGTGACTTGACCGGAACACCGGCATCCATCAGTGACAGGCTGGTACCACATACGGAAGCCATTGATGATGAACCGTTGGATTCAGTGATCTCGGAAACAACACGAATAGAGTACGGAAATTCTTCCATGTTCGGCATGCTTGCCAGAACACCACGCTTGGCGAGACGGCCGTGGCCGATTTCACGACGCTTGGGGCTACCAACACGACCAGTTTCGCCTACGCAGAACGGAGGGAAGTTGTAGTGCAGCATAAAGGGTTCTTTATAGCTACCGTCGAGTGCATCAATAATTTGTGAATCACGCTCTGTACCGAGGGTGGTAATGACCAGTGCCTGGGTTTCACCACGAGTAAAGAGAGCTGAACCATGGGTACGCGGCAGAACGCCGGTGCGAATGGTGATAGGACGAACAGTCTTGGTGTCACGACCGTCGATACGTGGCTCACCAGCGATGATGCGGCTGCGAACAGTCTTTTTCTTGACCTTGTCGAGGGCACCTTCGATCTGATTGCTGCTCCACTTTGGCTCGTCACCGCTGGACAGCAGGTCCATCAGGTCAGCCTTGATTGCGCTCAGGCGACCGTAGCGCTCCATCTTGTCTGCCAAGGTGTAGGCTTCGCCGACAGCTTCTGCACAGGCCTTGTCTACTGTCGAAATCAGTTCGTCGTCTGTTTCAGGTGCAGTCCAGTCAATCGCAGGTGTATTGACTTCGGCAGCAAATGTATTGATTTCGCTGATGACAGTCTGCATCTGCTCATGGCCAAAAAGAACAGCGCCGAGCATGATCTCTTCCGAGAGCTCATTAGCTTCTGATTCAACCATCAGAACAGCTTCTGAGGTACCAGCAACAATCAGATCGAGATCAGACTCGTCACTGATACCGATTTTTGACTGGTTTAGGATGTACTCACCATCCTTATAACCAACACGTGCTGCACCAACCGGGCCCTGAAAAGGCAGACCGGAAACAGCAAGCGCTGCAGAAGTGCCGATAAGAGTCGGGATTTCCGGATCAATTTCAGGATTCAGGGAAACGACGGTAGCGATAACCTGGGTTTCACAGACAAATCCTTTAGGGAACAGCGGACGAATCGGACGGTCGATCAGGCGACAGGTGAGAATCTCTTTCTCACTTGGGCGCCCTTCACGACGAAAAAAACCGCCGGGAATCTTGCCGGCGGCATAGGTTTTTTCCTGGTAATCAACCGTGAGCGGGAAAAAATCACGCTCAACGCTTGATCCAGTGTCTGCAACCACTGTCACGAGGACAACGGTGTCACCCATGTTAACCATGACAGCTGCATTTGCCTGGCGGGCAATTTCTGCCGTTTCCAGTGTTACTGTGTGGTCACCATATTGAAAACTTTTGCTAATAGGAGTGGGTATCACTTGATCATCCTCGATGGCTTTGGATTAGAAATAAACGACGTTGTTTATCGACGCAGGCCGAGGCTGGTGATCAGCTCACGGTAACGGTCGATGTCCTTGTTCTTCAGGTAATCCAGAAGTTTACGGCGCGAGTTGACCAGGCGTACCAGGCCACGGCGCGAGTGGTTGTCTTTCTTGTGTGTTTTGAAGTGCTCGGTGAGCTCAACGATGCGTGAGGTCAGAAGTGCAACCTGCACCTCGGGCGAACCTGTGTCGTTGTCAGCACGCTTGTATTGATCGATTACAGCCTGTTTGGCTTCTGCGCTCATTGTCATTGTCTTCTCCAGTTAGGAAATGTTGAAAATAGCGGTTCCGGCAATGAGTCCAGATACCGCACGAAAATCGGGCGCATCATAACATGAATACGCACAAATCTGTATCACCTGATTCGATCAGGCTAAACGCCCCTTCAAGAGGCAATCATCAGGCGGCGTGGAGCGATCAGACCATCGTCATCCACCTCGCCCACACCGATGAAATTATCGGATGCGTCGTATACCCTGACCCACCCTTCTGTCGGCGCCTTGGGCACCAGAACCGGTTGACCCTGCTTCAGGTAGTGGCTGCTGTTGGCATCCAGTCGAACTTCGGGCCAGTGGTTAAGTCCATTGTCTATCGGAAGGAGCAGCGCATCAAGTTCTGCAAATGGAGCGTCTGCCTGTTCCTCAAGTGAAGCAAGTGTCATGCAATTGCTTTCATCGAACGGGCCAACACTTGTTCGGCGCAGAGCGGATACATGTCCGCCGCAGCCAAGCATCTCACCGATATCCTCTGCCAGTGTACGAATATAGGTGCCTTTCGAGCAGTGTACATCGAGTACCAGTTCATCAGCGTTGATACTGGTCAGTTCAAGGGAATAAATGGTGATTTTGCGGGATTTACGCTCAACTTCCTTGCCTTCACGCGCAAGATCATACAGGCGTTTTCCCTCGTGCTTGACTGCCGAGTACATGGGTGGAATCTGTTCCTGCTCACCGAGAAAATTCTGCAGCACTTCAGTCACTCGCTGTGCGCTGATATTTTCAACCGGACGACTTTCTATGACTTCACCCTCTGCATCCGCAGTGGTGGTCTTTTCGCCGAGTTTAACGGTGGTGGTATAGCGCTTGTCTGCATCGAGTAGATAGGCAGATATCTTGGTCGCCTCACCGAGGCAGATCGGCAACAAGCCTTCAGCCAACGGATCAAGACTTCCCGTATGGCCGGCCTTGGCTGCCTTGTAGATCCACTTGACCTTTTGCAGGGCAGCATTCGATGTGATGCCCACAGGCTTGTCCAGCAGCAGGATTCCGCTGACCGGACGCCCTTTACGACGGCGTTTTGCCATAGTTTTGTTACCTGTCTTCTGTCTCTTCCGGGGATTGCTCATCAGCATGACGGTCTGATTCAACGGCCTTTTCGATCAGCCCTTGCAGACGATTACCCTCCTCGAGGGTCGCATCATGAACAAAATGGAGTTCGGGAACGGTTCGCAGCTTCATCTCTTTTGAGAGCATGTGACGCAGGCTACCGGCATTGTGCTTGAGGTTCTCCTGCGCATCTTCTACTTCTGCGCCGAGTACTGTGTAGTACACCTTTGCATGCGACAGGTCGCTGGCAACGCGCACCTCCTGGAATGTTACCAGGCCGGGAGGCGGCATCTTGAGTCGTGGCAGAAATTCAGAGAGTAAACGCTGAATTGCCGGACCGATGCGGTCAGAACGTTTGAAATCGCTCATGCAGGTCTCTCTTAGAGCTCCCTTGCAACTTCGGTGCGTTCAAAACACTCGATCTGGTCACCAGCCTTTACGTCGTTGTAGCTCTTCACTCCGATACCACATTCGGTGCCGGACTTGACTTCCTGAACGTCGTCCTTGAAGCGGCGCAGTGATTCGAGTTCGCCTTCGAAAACAACCACGTTATCACGCAGAACACGAATCGGGTTGTTACGCTTGACGACTCCGTCAACGACCATGCAGCCTGCAATCGCGCCAAGGCGTGATGAACGGAATACATCGCGAACCTCGGCAAGACCGATGATGGACTCGCGGATTTCCGGAGAGAGCATACCGCTGGCAGCTTTTTTCACATCATCGATGACTTCATAGATGATGCTGTAGTAACGCAGTTCAAGACCGCGTTCTTCAAGAATACGTCGAGCAGTTGAGTCCGCACGAACATTGAAGCCGACGACGATGGCGCTGGATGCAGCGGCAAGGTTGGCATCGGATTCGTTGATACCACCGACACCGGATGCAACGACCTTGACCCTGATTTCGTCAGTGGAGATATTCTCGAGTGAATCCTTGAGTGCCTCAACACTACCCTGAACGTCAGCCTTAACCACAAGGTTGACCTGTAGCACTTCGCCATCACCCATCTGAGAGAAGAGCTCGTTGAGCTTGGCCGCCTTCTGTTCTGCAAGGCGTGAGTCACGCACCTTCTGGTGACGGACTTCAGCCAGTTCACGTGCACGGCGCTCGTCAGGCATGGCAACAGCATCGTCACCCGCATTCGGTGCACCTGAGAGGCCGAGTACAGCAACAGGCACTGATGGACCGGCGCTGTCTACCTCTGCACCACTCTCGTCGAACATGGCACGTACACGTCCAAACTCGGTTCCACAGACGATCGGATCGCCTTTACGCAGGGTACCGTTCTGAACAAGAACAGTTGCTACGGCACCACGTCCCTTGTCGAGACTGGATTCGATAATTGCACCGCGAGCCGGACCTTCAGCAACAGCTTTCAGTTCCAGAACCTCGGATTGCAGCAGGATGGACTCAAGCAGTTCGTTAACGCCTTCACCAGAGTGTGCGGAGACCTTGATGAACTGGGTATCACCACCCCAATCTTCCGGAACCACCTCTTCGGCAACCAGTTCCTGCATAACGCGGTCCGGGTTCGCTTCCGGCTTGTCCATCTTGTTGATGGCAATGATAATCGGTACATCACCCGCACGTGCGTGCTGGATTGCCTCTTTTGTCTGCGGCATCACACCGTCATCTGCTGCCACGACGATGATGACAATATCAGTCACCTTGGCACCACGAGCACGCATTGCAGAGAAAGCGGCGTGTCCCGGGGTATCGAGGAATGTGATTTTCCCATGGTCTGTATCGACACTGTAAGCACCGATATGCTGGGTAATACCACCCGCCTCGCCTGCTGCTACACGTGAGGTACGGATGTAATCGAGCAGCGATGTCTTACCGTGGTCAACATGACCCATGATGGTAACAACCGGTGCACGTGGCTGAGTCTCACCTTCAATCTCGATATCGACTGCAGTCAGAATATCCTGTTCTTCGTCGTCAGCTTTCTTGAAGACGACATTGTGCCCCATCTCCTCGACGACAAGTGCAGCAGTATCCTGGTCGAGAACTTCGTTGATGGTAACCATCATGCCCATATTCATCAGGGTCTTGATGACCTCAGGTGCCTTGACTGACATACGCTGGGCAAGATCGCCAAGGGAGATGGTATCTGGCACTTCCACGTCATGCACAACCGGTTCGGTCGGCATCTGGAATCCATGCTCACCACTGCCTGGTACATTAATGTTCTGGTCGCGCTGTGCGGCACGAGAACGGTCTTTTTTCTTGCGTCTACCGCGTGGTGCATTTGCAGCAACATGCAGCTCCTTGCGTCCGCCCTTGTCAGACGTACGTTTTTTACGTGCTTCCTCGGCTGCAGCCTTGTTGGCCTTGGCCTTGGCAACAGCTTTCTTGGCAGACTCAGCTTCGGCGAGTTTGCGTTTCTCTTCCTCGAGGCGCTCGCGCTCTTCCTCTTCTTTCTTGAAACGCTCTGCCACTTCGCGCTGACGCTCTTCCTCTTCACGTGCACGCAGCTTCTCTTCCTTGCTGCGACGGTTATCCTCTTCCTGCTTGCGCAGCTCATCAGCAGCAGCACGACGCGCCTCTTCCTGTTCAGCCTGCGCCTTTCTCTCAGCTTCCTGTTCGGCAAGCGCCTTGCGTGCCTCTTCAGCTTCCTTGAGCAGTGCACTCTTCTCTTCGGCACTTTCTGCAGTCTTGATCACGGCACGCTTGCGGCGCACCTCGACACTGACAGTTTTACCGGAAGACGGTGTGCCACGTGATGCCACGCTGCGCGTTGCAGCAGGCTGCTTCAATTCACTGACAGTTTTTCGCTTGAGAGTCAGTTTGCGTTCTGCCGGTGCAGAAGTAGTCTGCGTGGCAGTGCTCTTCTTGCCGTGCGCCTGGCGCAGGAAAGTGAGCAGATCGCGTTTTTCATCTTCGGTGATGATATCTGCATCACTGGATTTTTTGATCCCTGCTTCACCAAGCTGGGTGAGCAGACGATCAACCGGAATGCCGACATCCGCAGCTAACTGCGCTACTGTAACTTCACTCATTGCCACACCCCTTATTCGTTAGTCTCTTCTGCTTCTTCAAACCATGGTGCGCGAGCCGTCATGATCAATTCTCCTGCACGCTCCTGGTCGATCCCCTCGATCTCGAGAAGATCATCGACACCCTGCTCCGCAAGGTCTTCCATGGTTATTATTCCTTTTGCAGCCAGCTTGTTGGCAGTCTGCTCGTCCATACCTTCCATGCCGAGAAGATCTTCAGCAGGTGGCTGCTCGAGTATCTCTTCTTTAGCAATAGCTCGCGTCAACAGCATGTCGTTTGCACGATCGCGCAGCTCATTGACGATGTCCTCGTCAAACTCTTCGATCTGGAGCATCTCTTCAAGAGGCACGTAGGCGATCTCGTCGAGCGAGGTGAAACCTTCCTGTACAAGGATGGTGGCAACCTCTTCGTCCACATCGAGTTCCGACATGAAACGTTCAACATACTTGGACGCCTCTTCATCGCTCTTGCGTGCAGCGTCTTCCTCGCCCATAACATTGAGCTCCCAGCCTGTCAGCTGGCTGGCAAGACGGACATTCTGCCCGCCACGGCCGATTGCCTGTGACAGGTTATCTTCCTTGACGGCAACATCCATGCTGTGTGCATCTTCGTCTACAACAATTGAAACAACGTCAGCAGGCGCCATCGCGTTGATGACGAACTGTGCTGCATTCTCGTTCCATAAAATAATATCGACACGTTCTCCTGACAGCTCATTAGATACCGCCTGTACGCGGGAACCACGCATGCCGACGCAGGCACCGACCGGGTCGATACGTGCATCACGTGTATGTACCGCGATTTTTGCACGTGAACCAGGATCGCGTGCTGCTCCAAGCAGCTCAATCAGGCCTTCGCCGATTTCAGGCACTTCAAGCCGGAAGAGTTCAATCAGGAACTCTGGACGTGTGCGCGTTACCATCAGCTGTGGGCCGCGATTCTCGGGGTCAATCTCGTAGAGAAAACCACGCAGGCGATCACCGATACGTACAGATTCACGAGGAACCAGTTCGTTCTTCGGAATTTCAGCTTCTGCATTGCCGCCCAGGTCCATGATCACGGCACCCTTGCTGAGGCGTTTGACCACGCCGGAAACAAGCTCACCGACACGATCCTTGTACGCTTCCATGACCTTGTTGCGTTCTGCGTCACGCAGTACCTGCTTGATGACCTGCTTGGCAATCTGTGCAGCAATTCGACCGAACTCGACTGATTCGATCTCTTCCTCGATGAAATCCGTTACTTCCTCGCCCTGCTCTGCCAGCGCCTCGGCTGCATCGCGGGTAATTTGACGAATCGGGAATTCAAGGCTGCCGTCTTCCTGTGGATCGACCACTTCCCAGCGACGATAGGTCCTGTAACTGCCATCCTCACGATCGACATCGACACGTGCATCTATCTCGCCACCATGCTTTTTTCGCGTGGCGGTGGCCAATGCCGTTTCGATCGCACTAAAAATTACATCACGCTCGACATCTTTCTCATTCGAGACAGCATCAACAACAAGTAAAATTTCTTTGCTCATCTGTGCATTTCCTGGAAGCAGTGGTTATCTCTTCGCCTGTTTTTCGAACACGGGAACCAGCCGTGCCATGTCAATTTCATCAAACGGCAGTTCTATTTTGCTGCCATCTTCAACTTCTATCGTTACTACATTCTCTGCAGCACTCTGAATGACGCCTTCAAACTTGCGGCGACCCTCAATCATGTCTGCCATACGAATATTTACCGGCTGACCGATAAATCGTTCGAAATGGGCCATCTCAAACAGTGGCCGATCAAGACCCGGAGACGACACTTCAAGCTCATAGTTGCCCTTGACCGGATCTTCAACATCCAGCACGCCGCTGAACTGATGGCTTAACGACGCACAATCATCCACAGTGATGCCATTCTCATGGTCAATGTAAACCCTGAGCGTCTTGCCGTAGTTTCCACGGCTGATCAATTGCACACCCACCAGTTCGTAGCCCATTGCTTCGGCAGTGGTGCGTGCCAGATCAACCAGGTTTTGCGGTGCCTGTTTCAAATCAAGATCCCGGACAAATAAAAAATGGGCCCAGTGGCCCATATTCCTCGCCATCAACCAATCCATGATCGGTGTGGCGCTGCATAACAAAAAACCCCGATAACGGGGTTTATTGTTCTTATTTGGTAACGAGGCAGGCTGTTAACCTGCGCCCAATTGGCAATACATCCCGTACCAACACCATTGGGGCGCAACTATACACCCTTCAACTGAAGAAAATCAACTGTTTCTGCGGAATTATCGACTCACTCTGGCCGAGTCTTGCCGGGTCTATTGGCCGGCGTTATCCATTTCGCCATGGTAGAAAATAACTCGTTGATATTAAAGGGCTTGCCAATCAGGTCGTTCATTCCTGCATCTAACGCTTTTTTTCGATCCTCCTGCATCACATTCGCAGTCAACGCAAGGATCGGCAGGTCAAGGTATTTGTCCATTTCACGAATTTTTCGTGTGGCCATGTAACCATCCATGACAGGCATCTGGCAGTCCATCAGTACGCCATCAAAATCTTCCCCAGACGAACTTATGAGTTCAACAGCTTCTTTGCCGTTGGTTGCTTCCTCCACAACGAGGCCATTGCTGACCAGCACTTCTCTTACAATTTCCATGTTAAACAGGTTGTCTTCTACAAGCAGCAGCTTGGCTCCCTTGAGTCGTTCAATAGCAGTATTCTGACCGGAATTATCAATACCCTGTTCCGAACGGCGCAGTGAGGGCTCACCCTGTTGCTCCTTCAGTCTCACCGTGAAATGGAAGGTACTGCCCTTATCCAACTCGCTCTCTATCCAGATATCGCCCTCCATCAGTTCAATCAGTTGCTTGCAGATAGATAGTCCAAGGCCAGTTCCACCATACTCGCGATTGCTTGATGTATCCGCCTTTTTAAACGGTTGAAAAAGAGTTTTCTGTTGCTCCGGATTTAAGCCAATTCCAGTGTCCTTCACCGAAAAATGCAGCGTAACCAGGCCACTTTCTCTATCAACCAGTTCAGCACCCAGTGTGACTGAACCTCCACTGCCAGTGAAATTGACCGCGTTATTACACAGGTTCAGCAGGACCTGTCCGAGGCGCAACGAATCGCCGACCAGTGCCGTAGGTATATTCTGTTCAATCGTGACATCAAACTGAACCTCCTTCTCTTCACTTTTGAGGCGAAGAATATTGCTCACATTATCGATCAGGTCTTCCAGGCGGAAGTCGATATGTTCCATTTCCAGGTTGCCTGACTCAATCTTGGAAAAATCGAGAATGTCGTTGAGAACGCCAAGTAAGTTCTCCGCCGACAGATGAATCTTGTTGATGTAATTTGACTGTATGTCATCGAGATTTGTCTGTAATGCCAGGTGTGACATGCCGATAATGGCATTCATTGGCGTGCGAATTTCATGGCTTATATTTACAAGAAACTGACTCTTGGCAGAATTGGCAATCGCTGCTTCCTTGATCGCTGCCTCCAGGCTTGCATTGGCCCTGTCTGTTTCTGTCTTTGATGCTTCAAGCTCTATCAGTTTGAGATCGAGTAATTCCTTGTGGAACAGTTCTCTCCAATAACTGTTGTAAACACTCATTGCATAAAGAGAGAGGATGATTTGAAACAGGATCAACATAAAAGCGATCATGTAACTGTCTGTCTGTCTGAAACTGATTAAAACACCCACCATGGGTAGAATCAGCAAACCAGAGAAGAGCACGAACAGGCGCTTTCCGGGTGACAGGCTAATGGAGCCATCTGAAACAAGCATGACAATTGAAATCACGATAATCAGTAATTCTATTGTCATCCCGAGCCTGTAGGCACTCCAGGCTGAGAATAGCCCATAGATAGTGGCAGAGACGAACATGCCGATTCCGAAGAGTAGCTGCCAGACCTCTACATTCTTGCTGTAGATTGCATCGAAACCTATGGCCAGAATCAGCCGACCTAAACCGATAACCAGCAGGAAAATTCCTGCGCCGTAAACCAGGGTGGGACTGTAAGGCACGATATCAGTGGAAATGACAACAAGGAGCCATCCAAACAGGTATATGAAGATACCCGTTATCGATCTGTTAGCGAGGTCACGATCACTCTGCAAACGTACTTCAGGAGAGACCCAATTTAAGTTGGTTTCGTCTTGTTTATTTTGCATGGCAGATGTATTACCGGGCATTTAAGATTTCCAGGCCATTAGTCGTGGTGACTCTATTTTGAAGTCACGCCATTATCCAAGTAAAGAGTTCAGACATTGTTGCAGAGATTCCATTGCCGCGACAAGCTGATTAGAATTGGGCGCCCTGAATAATCGAGCTTCTGGACAACAGTCAGCTCGGCATCATTCACAGGCAATAAAAAAGGCCTGATCGAGAACCGATCAGGCCTTTTAAATTTTAACAAGTTATGAGCAGAGTAACTTGCTTCTGAAATTGGTAGCGGGGGCAGGATTTGAACCTACGACCTTCGGGTTATGAGCCCGACGAGCTGCCAGACTGCTCCACCCCGCATCAACGAGGTGCGTAATATACCGGATGAGTCGGTTAGTGACAAGCGCCAATCATAAGGAATTTGATGGATATCTCATAGTTAACTGATATGCATAATAAAATCCCCGGTAAATAATACCGGGGATCTGTAACCTCATTCAGGAACCGAGCGACAGTAACAACTGGTTGAGTCGCTTGACGAACGAACCCGGGTCTTCAAGACGTCCACCCTCTGCCAACAGCGCCTGGTCAAACAGGATGGATGCAAGGTCTTCAAATGCAGTCTCATCCTCTTCATCCGCCACGCGCTTGACCAGCAAGTGATCAAGATTGACTTCAAGAATCGGTGGTGACTCAGGTGCATCCTGGCCCATCTGCTTGAGGATACGCGCCAGGTTCTGGCTCATATCATTCTCATCAGCGACCAGGCAGGCGGGTGAATCAACCAGTCGTGAACTGGCTCGAACTTCCTTGACCTTGTCACCGAGCATCTCTTTCAGACGCTCGAGAACTACTGCATTCTCCTTCTCGTCCTTTTTCTCTTCACTATCGTCTGATTCTTTGTCACCTTCGAGATCGATGTCTCCACGCGCGACCGAGGTCAGTGCTTTGCCATCAAAATCAGCCAGGTTTGAAACCAGCCACTCATCAACACGATCAGTCAGCAGCAAGACCTCGATGCCCTTCTTACGGAAAATCTCCAGGTGCGGACTGTTTTTGGATGCCTGCCAGGTTTCGGCTGTCAGGTAATAGATCTTATCCTGACCTTCCTGCATGCGTTCGATGTAGTCAGCAAATGAGGTTGTCTGCTCACTGGAGTCTGAAGCGGTGGTCGCAAATCGCAACAGGCCGGCAATGCGCTGGGCATTGGCCGAATCTTCAGCAGGACCTTCCTTGAGGACGGTACCGAACACTTCCCAGAACTTCTGGTACTTTTCGGCATCATTTTTTGCCATCTTCTCGAGCAGACCGAGGATGCGCTTGACGTTAGCTCCGCGAATCGAGTCGATCTTGCGGTTGTGCTGGAGAATTTCACGGGAGACATTGAGTGGCAGATCATCAGAATCGACCACACCCTTGACGAAACGCAGGAAGCGCGGCATCAGCTTGTCGGCCTCATCCATGATGAAAACACGTTTCACATAGAGTTTGACGCCATGTTTCTGATTCGGATCGTAGAGATCATAAGGCGCCTGTGATGGCACGTAGAGCAGCGAGCTGTATTCGTTGTTCCCCTCTACACGGTTATGTACGTGTGCCAGCGGCTCGCTGAAGTCATGCGAGACATGCTGGTAGAAGGTGTTGTACTCCTCTTCAGTGATTTCGTTCTTTGGACGCATCCACAGGGCTGTACCTTTGTTAACCTGCTCCCACTCCGGCTCTGCATCCTCTTCAGTTGGCTCGGAAAGCATCTGAATCGGCAGAGCGACATGGTCAGAGAACTTGCTGATGATGCTGCGCAGGCGCCAGCTGTCAAGAAACTCGTCTTCCTCTTCACGCAGATGAAGCGTGATTGAAGTGCCACGTTCCGGACGTTCAATGTTCTCAATTGAATACTCGGCTTCACCGGTCGACTCCCAGCGCACACCGTGCTCGCTGGTCAGGCCAGCGCGACGGGTCTCGATAGTGACCTTGTCAGCAACAATGTAGGACGAATAGAAACCGACACCAAACTGTCCGATCAGGCGATTGTCCTCAGACTCATCACCGGTTATTGCTTCAACGAATTTTTTCGTGCCCGAACTGGCAATGGTTCCAATCGTCTCCATCACTTCCTGGCGGCTCATGCCGATACCGTTGTCGGTGACCGTGACAGTGCGTGCATCTTTATCGAGTGAGACACGAATCCTCAGATCAGGATCAGATTCATATAACTCATCATCACCGAGCGCTTCAAAGCGCAGCTTTTCGGCTGCGTCAGATGCGTTCGAGACGAGTTCACGCAGGAAAATCTCCTTGTTCGAATAGAGTGAACGGATGACAAGGTTGAGGACTTCAGACACTTCTGTTTTGAATTCAAGCGTCTCTTTGTGAGCTTCAGCAGACATGTAAACATGCTCCAGTATTCAAGAAATTGGAAAAATAGTACCGGTGACACGACAATGCCACCGGAATTTGAAGAAATGTGGAGATCAGTGATTAAAAATTCAAGCCTAGACCAGACATTTCAAGAAGGATTTGGGCTAATCTTCAATTGATGCAAGAATCGATGTGAGCGCCTCGTTCGGCTCTTCAGCACCTGTTATCGGCCTGCCGACTACCAGGTAGCTGGAACCGGCCTGCATGGCGTCTGCAGGTGTCATTACACGGCGCTGGTCACCGGTATCACTGCCGGCCGGGCGTACACCGGGAGTGACAAGCAGAAAATCATTGCCGTTTTCAGCGCGCAGGCGTTCAGCCTCTTTGGGTGAACAGACGACGCCGTGCATGCCGCTTGATTTCGCAAGCGCAGCGAGGCGACTGACATTCTCTTCAGGGGTGCCCGAATAGCCGATTTCGTGAATCTCCTCTTGTGACAAGCTCGTCAGAATGGTCACGGCAATCAGCAGTGTGTCCGAATTGGCCTTATCCAAAGATTCACGTGCAGCTTCCATCATGCGGCGTCCGCCTGATGCGTGCACATTCATCATCCATACGCCCAGCTCTGCAGCTGAACGGCAAGCACCGGCTACGGTGTTCGGAATGTCATGAAACTTGAGATCGAGAAACACCTCGAAGCCCTTTTTCATGCACATTTCTGCTGCAGATGGGCCAAAACGGGTAAACATCTCCTTGCCGATCTTGACACGGCAAAGCGCCGGATCAAGCTGTTCAAGCAAATCCTGCGCCGGTTCAAGTTGCGGATAGTCGACAGCGACAATAATCGGTGACGTCATTCAGAGTATCTCCCGTTGTTTTCAGAGGTAGGCAGCATTGTGCCCCACGTGCGGCACCCTGGGCACTGCCAGTGAAGGGTACGCGTGGTAAAGCCGCAGCGATGACATTGGTAGGCAGACTGAGTATCGGTCATGCTCTGGACCAATGCATCAAGGGTTTCGAGAAATGTCGTCTTGCCACTTCCCTGCTGTGTCAGGCGCATGCGTATGAGTCGCTGTACACCGAGAAGCGAGGGATTGGCAGCGAGTTCATCGTTAAGAAAGCGAATAGCCTCGTCACCGTCCTCACTGTGTTCAATCTCGTCTGCAATCGCCAGCATCACGTAGAGGCTTCTGCGTCGCTGGTATAGTGCCTTGAGCCATTCGAGCCATGCCTGCTCCTGGCCAGTTGCTCTGTGACATTCAGCCATCTGGTTGACAAATTCGCCGATGAAAGCCGGATGTGTCTCAGCAACTCGCTGGTAGAGACGCAGTGCAGTCGTGTAATCCTGCTGCTGCAGGGAAAGCGTGGCCTGGGTCAACAGCGGACGCATAGCCTCCGGTGCAGTCTCACCCGCTTCCTTCAGATAATTTTTTGCATCTTCGTCACGCCCTTCCTGCAGAGCGATATCAGCCAGTTCGCAGAGAAAATGGGAACGATCCCCGGACTGGTCCTCTTCACCGATCTCCTCAAGACGCCGGGTAACATCCAGTGCCTTCTGCCAGTCTTTTTCATGCTGGTAGATGATCTTCAGGTTGCCCAGGGATGTGTTGATAAGCGCATTGTTGTCGATCAGTTCTGAAAAGAGTGCCTCTGCACGATCAAGCAGGCCTGCATTCATATAATCGAGGCCCAGTTCCATCAGGGCTTGCGAGCGTTGCTCTGAGGAGAGCGTCGGACGTGCTATCAGGTTCTGGTGTATACGGATTGCGCGGTCTGTCTCGCCACGCCGGCGGAACAGGCTGCCGAGTGCAAGGTGCATCTCAACCGTTTCACTGTTGACCTCGAGCATGCGCACGAAGACATCAATTGCCTTGTCAGGCTGTTCGTTAACGAGATAGTTAAGACCGCGGAAATAGGCCGGATCAATTTCAGCATTGCGCAGTTTCTCTCGCTCTTTACGAACAGAACGCTTCGCAGCCCACCAGCCAGAGGCGGCAGCGATAGGCAACAGCAGTATGAGAAATTCAGGCATGAGTCTCGGTCAACGGCAGGAATCCTGGAAAAAACTGCTGTGATTTTAGCAGGAATATCCAGTCAGTGCGTCAACCTTATAACGTAAAAACCCCCGCAAGGGTGCGGGGGCTTCACATTCTGATCAGTTAAACCAGATTACTCTTCGCCTTCAACCAGAACGTTGACGATCGCATCAACATCGGTGTGCAGGTGAATCGTTACCTCGTAACCACCAGTGACACGGAAAACACCCTCAGGCAGACGAACTTCAGCCTTATCGACAGGCTTGCCGGCTGCAGTCAGTGCTTCAGCAATGTCGGTGGTTCCGACTGAGCCGAACAGTTTGCCTTCTTCACCGGCCTTCTGTGTGATGGTGACAGTTGCACCGTCGAGTTCTGCCTTGCGTGCTTCAGCAGCAGTCAGCTTCTCGGCAGCCGACTTTTCAAGTTCGGCACGGCGCTTTTCAAACTCTTCAACATTCGCATCTGTTGCAGGCAGTGCACGTCCTGATGGAATCAGGAAATTGCGGCCATAGCCAGATTTAACGTTAACTTTCTCACCCAGATCACCCAGGTTATTTACTTTCTCAAGCAGTATTACTTCCATCTTCAGGAACCCCCGAATCGGTCAATCTTGTTTATTCAAAAAACGTTGCCTGAAATCCATCCAGACATCCGCATATCCAGCAAAACCCAGTAGCATCAGCATCCAGGGTCCTGCAAAAAGCAACAACACGTAAACAGCTATCAACCAGCCACCTGCGTTCATACCATTCAGGCTTGCATGTGCTACTGCAAGCCCCTGTATCGCAAACGCGGCCATTACCAGCATCACTACACCATCAAGCATCATAGCTTCTGATGAAATAATGCCCACCAACATCAGTGGTATGACTGCCAGTGCCAGTATCCGGCTTAACCTGAGGGAATAAAATTCCTCTCGGAAACCGCCCGGATTGTAGAGCAGTGACTGCCACCAGCGACCAATAAAGAGTGCAATCACCAGCTGCAGAAAAAAACCTACTGTCAGCATTGTCGGCAGTACTTGTGCAATATCGGCAACGACACTCTCTGCCGTACCACCACTTGCCTCAAAGGCACCGCCTTTTGCAATCTCTTCAATCACCGGCAAGAGCAACTCGCTCCAGTAAGCGACCGGGTCGTCAAAAACGACATACTGCAAGCCCAGTGCAACCAGGGCGACCAACAATGCTGCCTCTACAGACCACGGCAGGTACTGTGACCAGCGTTGCAGTCCACCGAGAAGGATCATTGGCAGCCACAGAACCAGTGCCGAAATTCCGACAACTACTCCCGCCTGCAGGATGAACTCTCCCAGGCCCCACACTGCAAGCAGTGCGATGGCAACAACAAACAGGGACTCCCTGACGCCGTTAGCCATTACCACGAGTGCAACAGCTGCTGCACTCAATACACCGACCGGCGGTAATAACACTGCCAGTATGGCGGTCGTGGCAATCACCATTACCGCCCTGTACCTGTCCAGCATGACTTGTCTGGCTAACCACTGCATGACAGGAAACCGGTTAATTCAACTGTTTACTAATTATTTGTGCTGATCCGTATAAGGCAGCAGCGCAATGAAACGAGCGCGCTTGACGGCTGTTGCCAGCTGACGCTGGTACTTTGCCTTGGTGCCTGTAATACGGCTTGGTACGATTTTGCCATTCTCACCAATGTATTGCTTCAGGGTATCGAGATCTTTGTAATCGATCTCCTTGGTACCTTCAGCGGTGAAACGGCAGAATTTTCTACGACGAAAAAAACGTGACATCTCTTATATCTCCTGTTTCAGAATCAGGCAGCAGATTCAGCTGCGGCGGGTTCTTCACGAGTATCCTGCCTGGCAAGAAGCGAGGCATCGGTAACAGCTTCATCACGACGGATGACGAGGTTACGCAGGATGGCATCGTTGAAACGGAAATTGCTCTCGATTTCAGCAAGAGTATCGCTGTCACACTCGATGTTCATCAGCACGTAGTGTGCCTTGTGAATTTTGTTGATTGGGTATGCAAGCTGACGACGTCCCCAGTCTTCAAGACGATGGATCTTGCCGCTATTTCCCTCGATCATTGTGCGATAACGCTCAATCATTGAAGGAACCTGCTCACTCTGGTCTGGATGGACCAGGAACACGATTTCATAATGACGCATTGTAGCTCCCTATGAGTTAGTAGCCTCCCGCTAGTGCGGTGAAGCAAGGAGTGTGATTTCATGACATGCACAAAACCACGTAAAGGCGCGCAGTTTAACGACTTTTCAGGAAAATGCAAGTTACGCAGGGAAGGCTCGAGCCCCTCCAAGGGAAGAAATCCAGCTATATGGGGGGCTTGCTTGCTGCGTATGCGATAACACGCTCGATAAAATCCTCTCTAAGAGCTGCATCTTCAAGCATTGTCTCCTCTTCAACCGGAAGGGATGGAAAAGCCCTCACCAGGGTTGCCGCAAACAGGCCCGCTCCACTACCGACGATCTCCCCGCTGTAATCAAATAGAGTGACACCCTGCTTGCCGCAACTGGGAGACCTGCTTTTCAGAATGAAACCATTCAGGTGGCCCAGTTGTTTACACTGCTCGGCAGCCATCGCCTGCATCTGTTGTGTTAAATCTATACTGCTATCAGCCACTTGCGCCAATCGCGTGTTGTTGCCGTCAAGATAGAGCTGCATTGGCGGTCTTGGAACACCAAGCCCGATTGCGGTTTCAGGGCAGAAAACTTCAAAATCAAAATAATCTGACAGGATATCGGCTATGTACGGGTTGCGTTTATGATTTCCGTCGTATCGAACCGGGTTGCCGAGCAGGCAACTGCTTACCCCTAGAATCAATTTCTGTTTCATCTTCTATGCCCGCTAGCAACTATGTTAATGTAGCTAAAAATAATGATGGATTTGTACCAGATGAAGACAATTTTTCTCCTCCTGCCAGCCACCCTGTTATCGGCAGTGCTTGCCTCATGTGCTACAAACGAATCAAAACAACCCATTGATGGAGCAACGCTTTTCGAGGATAACTGCCAGCGTTGCCATCGTTATGCAGACGACCTCCGGGAACCCAAGGACTTCCTCAAGCGGGCAGTCCATGATGGTGGCCGTGACATGCCCTCTTTTCAGAACGTGCTGACCCTTGAAGAAGAGGACGCACTTGCCACTTATCTCTCTACGCTTTAACGCACGAACGGGTTTGTAAGCTTCTCTTCACCAATTGTAGTCTCAGGCCCGTGGCCCGGAACGACCCGAACATCATCCCCGAGCGGAAAAAGTTGATTTTTAATAGAATCGATCAGTTGCTGGTGGTCACCGCCGGGAAAATCACTACGGCCAATTGAGCCTCGAAACAGCAGGTCACCACTGAATACAACATTCGATTTCCGGTGGAAGAGCACAATGTGCCCCGGGGTATGTCCAGGCGTGAACAGAACTTCCATTTTCTCATTACCAAAGAGCAGTTGATCACCGTTATCCAGCCAGTGATCCGGCACAAACTCCCTGCATTCAGGCAGCCCGAACATCTGCGCCTGCTTGTGCAGCGCTTCCAGCCAGTAGGCATCCTCCTTGTGAGGTCCCCAAACCGGGATATAATAATGATCTGCCAATTCAGTCGTCCCACCAACATGGTCGAGGTGTCCGTGGGTCAGATAGATGGCGACCGGCTTGAGTCCCTTGGCATCGGATGCCCTGATCAACTCGTCGGCGTCACCACCCGGGTCAATAAAGACTGATTCTTTAGTCGCATCACACCATGCAATGGAGCAGTTCTGTTCAAACGGTGTGACCGGGATGGAGATGTATCTCATTGTGAAGATTTTCCGGGCGGTGGAATAAATTGAAGCCTATTCTACCTGCCAGTAACAACCCATGTACATGACAGTAAATAATTGATATTTAGCAAGTCGAAAATCACTAAATCATCATATAATCGCCAAGGTTACATTCTTAAAATATGGAATACAGGAAATAGTTATGAAAAAACTCACGAACCGAATTTTTGTTTCAGCCCTGATCATGCTCGCAGGTATCACCTCTGCATATGCTGAAACTTGTGCCGAAAGGGTCACTGTTTCCGATGCATGGGTACGTGAAGTACCACCAGTTTCTCAAACATCAGCTCTCTTCATGACACTGACAAATACCAGTGACAAGGAAGCGGCCCTGGTCAGTGCCAGCGGTGATGTCTCCAAACTGGTAGAACTGCACACCCATGAAACAGATGACAAGGGTGTTCACCGCATGTTCGAGGTAGAGAAAATCATCATCCCAGCCAATGGCAAGACAATGCTGAAACCAATGAGCTATCACGTCATGCTGATTGATCTGCATAATCCGTTAAAAGCAGGCGACATGGTGACTGTAACGCTTAAGTTCAGAGATGGCAGCACCAAGCAGGTTGAAGCACCGGTTAAGAAAATGATGATGCCTGCGATGGACCATTCAAAAATGGATCACTCAAAACATATGCAGCACAAGTAATTTCTCCCCTGGGATCGTCTACCGGTCTTGCGCCGGTATCCATGGATACATGTACTGTTAATAATGGACCCCGGGTCAAACCCGGGGTGATGATTTTCAGAGCCAGAGGTGGCGAATCAGGGAGTCCAGGCTGACGAGTTTGAGAGCCTATAAAGCGTAAGTCAGGAATCGAAAAAACGCCTGAACACCGCTGCCTTATCCAAGCACTCCTGGTACTCTTCATCAGGATCTGAATCAGCAACAATCCCGCCACCAACCCAGTAATGCGCCTGCCCTGCCCTGTGTACCAGGGTTCTAATCGTGATGCTGGTATCCATGTTGCCGTTAAATCCGATATAGCCAATCGAACCACAGTAGATACCCCGCCTGTATGGTTCCAGCTCCTCGATAATCTCCATCGCACGTATCTTGGGCGCACCGGTAATCGAACCACCTGGAAAGGAGGCTCGTAACAAGCTCAGTGCATCTTCGCCTTCACGTAACTCTCCGCCTATGCGACTGACGAGATGATGAACTGTTGGAAAGCTTTCGAGATGAAAGAGGTCTTTGACATGGATTGTGCCCGGCTGACACACGCGCCCGAGGTCATTGCGAAGCAGGTCAACAATCATCAGGTTCTCGGCGCGGTCCTTGCTGCTATTATAGAGTTCATCCTGCAGGGCCAGATCAGCGCTTGCCGACTTGCCGCGTGGGCGTGTTCCCTTGATAGGCTCAGTTGTAACGCGATTACCAGAGAGACGCAGAAAACGTTCTGGTGAGAAGCTCAAAATCTCGATTTCATCGAGACGCATGAAAGCCGCATAAGGTATTGCGTTCTGTTTGCGAATATCGACATAGGCTTGCCAGGCGTCACCCTCGACCGGGGCAGCAAAACGTTGCGTATAGTTGACCTGGTAGCAGTCACCTGCATGGATATAGTCATGAATATGTTTCAGTGCCTGAAGATACTCAGCCTTGGTGACGGATGACTCAAAAGGCTGTAATGCCCTTAGTGCAGCCGCCCTGCTCTTTTCCTGTAGTCCGGGAGCAGAGAGGAGTTCCAGCAACTGTGGCCACTCGGCAGCAATCTTGTCATCTCTTCCCTGCCCGACCAGCCAGCTTCTGCCCAGTTCATGATCGACGATGACTGCCCAGTCATAAATACCAACCATCATTTCCGGCAACTGGTCTATATCCTGAGCCTTCTCGGGCAGCTTTTCGATTGAGCGTGCAAGGTCGTAACCAAAATAGCCGATGGCACCACCTTCAAACGGCAATGAGCCGAGAGCTTGCTGCTGTTCACCCATCGCCTGCCTGAGCAGATTGAATGGATCATCCATCGATTTATGACGCTTTCCATCTTGGCTGATGACTGTCTCACCGGCACGAGTCACCAGTGTTTTAAAAGGATTCGCTGCGAGCAGATCAAACCTGCCGCGGCGATTGCTACCGCCACTGTCGAGAAACACTGGCCACTGCATGTCGGAAATCTGCTCAAACAGCAGCGCCGAGTCAACTGTGTAGGGAATCTCTTCTATGCGTGGAAAGTTCACAGCAGAAAATGGTATGCCAACTGCAAGATAGCTGCCGAAAAGAGGCCGGCGACTATATCGTCAATCATAATGCCGAAGCCGCCACTGACATACTTGTCGAGCCAGCGAATCGGCCATGGTTTGAGGATATCGAAAATACGGAAGAGGATGAAACCGGCAAGAATCCATGGCCAACCGAATGGTGCTCCGGCCATTGTCACCAGGTAGCCGACGATCTCGTCCCACACGATACCGCCATGGTCGTGAACGCCAAGATCTTTTGAGGTCTGTTCGCACAACCAAATGCCAATAACAAAAGTGACCAGGCATATCGCGAGATAAGCAAGCAGAGGTAGTCCCGCAATCAGCAGATAGAGAGGGATCGCAACCAGTGTGCCCATGGTGCCGGGCGCAAATGGAGAGAGACCCGAACCGAAACCGACAGCAAGAATATGCACGGGATTTTTCATATCGAAGCTATTCATGAGTCGCTTTCCGGAAAATGGTCATAACCCTGCAGGTTAGACTCGCATGAACCACCAGAAGACAAAAAGTCGATACCCGGCTGCTGTCGTATCTTGCCAATACAGGTCAGGCGCAAGTCAAGTTCCTTTGATAACTGTGTGACTCTCTCTTGCCGTGATGAATCAATAGTAAAACAGAGTTCGTAATCATCACCAGCACTGACAGCCAGACGCCAGTCAGACAATGTTCTAACTGCATCCGAGAGCGGCAGTTCGTGCGTCTCTATTACAGCACCACATTGTGAGCGTTCGCAAATATGTCCAAGGTCACTGGCAAGCCCGTCGGAAAGATCGATGGCAGCAGTTGCCACCTCTCTCAGGGCAATACCGAGTTCAATTCTGGGCTGCGGGGATTCAAGGCGTTGCCTGAGTGTCTGCAGTTCATCAGTCGGTGTGATTCGTCCCTGAAGCATTGCCAGTGCAAGACCTGCATCACCAATTGTATGACTGACAAAGACAAGATCACCCGGCCTGGCACCACTACGCCTGATCGCCTTCCCTGCTGGAACAAGACCATGTACCTGCAAGCTGACAGTGAGTGGGCCACTGGTCGTGTCACCACCAACAAGCTGTACACCATAGTTTGATGAAAGTGCCGAGAAACCACGCATGAAACCTGCCAGCCACTCTTCATCCGCATCGGGCAGAGTCAATCCCATGGTTACCCATGCAGGTTCTGCACCCATGGCGGCAAGATCACTGAGGTTAACAGCCAGCACCTTGTGGCCAATGAGTTCGGGAGCGGCATCCGGGAAAAAATGGCGCCCGCTAACGAGTGTATCGAGAGAAACCGCCAGTTCCATTCCTTGCGGGACATCGAGCAAGGCACAGTCATCGCCGATACCGAGCGTCACATCATCACGTCGCAGAGATTGCGACCTGAGAATAGATTCGATCAGATCAAATTCGGAACTGCTCACTGTGCTTCAGCCTGCAGGCTTTCACTTCTTTTTCGCTTCAAATGGGCGTAACTCCGGCGCAAGCTTGTCGAGAACACCATTGATGTATCTGTGTCCCTGGTCGGCACCGTATGTCTTGGCCAACTCCACGCCTTCGTTAATGACAACCCGAAAAGGAATTTCAGGGTGTTGCATCATTTCATAAACCCCTAGCCGCAGTATCGCGCGCTCCACCGGATCAACCTGTTCGATGGAACGATTAATCAGGGGCTTGATCTTTTCATCAATGGAGTCGAGATGTGAAGGGACTCCAGCCAGCAGGTCACGAAAATAGGGAACGTCAAAAGTGCCCATATCCTCGTCGCCAAGAAACTGGTTGATGATCTCGGCAACGTTCTGTTCATTGACCTGCCATTGATAAAGGCCCTGCATAGCGAGCTGCCGGGCCTTGTGACGTTTATTTGACATTGAAATCAGATTTGCCTGAGGAGGTTAACCATCTCGATGGCTGTAGCAGCCGCTTCACCGCCCTTGTTGCCTGCCTTGGTACCGGCACGCTCAATGGCCTGTTCAATCGTGTCGACAGTAAGAACGCCGAAACTGATTGGTACGCCGCGATTGAGGCTGACCTGTGACATTCCCTTGACTGCTTCACCGGCAACATATTCGAAATGCGGAGTGCCGCCGCGAATAACAGCGCCGAGTGCGATAATGGCATCGTACTCACCCTTGGCCGCGATCTTGTCCAGTGCTACAGGCAGTTCAAAGGCTCCGGGCAGACGCACAACAGTAATTTCGTCTTCGCTCGCACCATGTCGCAACAGTGTATCGATTGCGCCTTTCTCAAGACTTTCCACGACAAAGCTGTTCCAGCGAGTTACCACGACGCAGAATTTAGCGCCCGAGACTGTCATGCCGCCTTCGATCGTTTTGATGCTCATTTGACTAACCTTTTTACTCTTTGATTTCAGTTAATTATAAATACTTTTTAGATCAAGTCTATATTGACCTTTTACTCGCTTTCAACAAACTCAACAACTTCGAGGTTGAATCCATGCAGACCGTGCAAGTTGATTGGTGCGCTCATGACACGCATCTTGCCAACACCGAGGTCAGCCAGGATCTGTGCACCGGCACCAAGCGTGCGCAACTCCTTGCGACTATCTGCATCGCCAGACGCTTTTGCGGGTGCAGACGCCCTGCCTGCCGCTACCTCAATACGCTGTACGAGTTCCTTGGGGCTGTCATGGTTACGCAGTACGACAATTACACCTTCACCCTCACGGGCAATCTGCTCCATCGCGCTGCGTAGCGGCCAACCGCTGCCTGATATATTGGCATCGAACAGGTCGTGGATTGAATTTTGCACATGGACACGAACCAGCACGGGCTTGTCAGGTGACGGTTCGCCCATGACCAGAGCCATGTGAACATCACGGTCAACAGTATCCTCATAGGCATAAAGCTTGAAATCGCCGTGATCTGTCGGCAAGTCGCAGCTATTGATGCGCTCAACCGTCTTTTCATTTCTGATGCGATACTGAATCAGGTCCTCGATCGTGCCGATCTTGAGATCGTGCTCTTCAGCAAAGCTTTCAAGATCGGGGCGCCGTGCCATGGTGCCGTCCTCATTGAGGATCTCGACAATCACACCTGCAGGATTATAGCCGGCCAGTCGTGCCAGGTCGCAGCCAGCCTCGGTGTGTCCAGCGCGCACCAGGGTTCCACCCGGCTGTGCCATCAGTGGGAAGATATGGCCCGGCTGCACAAGATCCTGTGGCGTGGCATCCTCGGCAACTGCTGCCAGCACGGTTGTCGCGCGGTCACCAGCAGAAATACCTGTTGTCACGCCTTCAGCCGCCTCGATAGAGACAGTAAAGTTAGTCGACTGAAGCAGATCCTCACCAGAAACCATCAGTGGAAGACGCAGCTGCTTGCAGCGCTTGTCGGTCAGTGTCAGGCAGATAAGACCACGTCCGTGGGTTGCCATGAAGTTGATTGCATCAGGCGTAACCGCCTCGGCAGCCATCAACAGGTCACCCTCGTTTTCGCGATCCTCGTCATCCATGATGATGACCATTTTGCCCTGACGGATATCCTCGATAATCTCGTCGATCGAATTCAGCGCCATAACTCTCTAATTGCCCAGATCTGAAAAAATAGCAGCACATTCTAACGGAAAACGGCTTCGAGCTGGAAAATATCCTCTCCATTTCCCCGCTTATCTAAAGCCATTTCCTTCAAAACAGAATTTGAACTTGCAATTCGTATCTCCTTTTTGCTATGTTGCGCCGCAATAATAAGAAATACTGCGTTGCAGCATAAGCAGTATTGATAACTGGGGAGGTGAACATCATCAGATTCAGATGATTTCCCACCCTGTTTACGGATGATTATAAAAACTGGATACGACCCCAATGAGCCATACATTCAAACTCAAAAAGGGCCTGGACCTGCCTGTCGAGGGTAGACCTAGCCAGGTTATCGAGGATGGTAACAAGGTTGAGACTGTCGCCATTCTCGGGCACGACTATGTAGGCATGAAACCCACCATGCTGGTGAAGGAAGGCGAACGCGTCAAACTCGGACAGGCATTGCTGGAAGACAAGAAAAATCCGGGCGTGATGGTGACATCACCCGGATGCGGTACCATCAAGGCGATTCATCGTGGTGCGCGTCGCGTATTGCGTTCAGTTGTGATCGAACTTGATGGCGATGAGGCAGAAGAGTTCCAGCGTTATGATCCGGCAGAATTTACCAGCATCGATCATGACACTGTTTGCGAACAGCTGCGCCACTCGGGACTCTGGAACGCCTTCAGAACTCGCCCATACAGCAAGGCACCTGAAACAGGCTCGGTTCCATCCGCCATTTTCGTCACTTCTGTAGATACCCGACCTCTCGCGGCAGACCCGATGGTGGTCATCAATGATGCTCGTGAGGAGTTCAACCAGGGATTGGCACTGCTGACCGTGATGACGCACGGTAATGTCTACGTCAATACAGCAGAACCGTATGAACTGCCAACTCACCTTGAGCGGGTCGTAAATACCTGCTTCCAGGGTCCCCATCCTGCGGGTCTGCCAGGAACACATATGCATATGCTTGAGCCTGCGCACGCAGGCAAAACGCTCTGGCATATCAATCACCAGGACGTGATTGCCTTTGCACGCTTCTTAAAGAGCGGTCGCCTGCCGGTTGATCGTGTTGTTGCAATCGGCGGCCCAATGGTGAAAAACCCTCGCCTGTTGAGGACACGCATGGGAGCAAATACAGAAGAGTTGTTGAAAGATGAACTCGAAGCCGGTGAGTGCCGCATTATCTCCGGCTCTGTTCTGGCAGGTAAGAAAGCAGCCGGCTGGGGACAGTTCCTTGGCCGCTTCCATAACCAGATCAGCATTCTGCCTGAAGGTCGCGAACGCGAACTACTGGGATGGATCAAGCCCGGCAGGAACAAGTTCTCCGCAATCAACTCGCACTTGAGTTCCCTCTTGCCGAGGAATCGCCTGTTTCGATTTACCACTTCAACCAATGGCAGTCCGAGAGCGATGGTGCCGATCGGTAATTACGAATCCGTTATGCCGCTCGACATTTTGCCAACGCAACTGCTGCGGGCTCTTGTTACAAGAGACACGGATCTTGCACAGCAACTCGGTTGCCTGGAACTCGACGAGGAGGATCTTGCGCTTTGCAGTTATGTCTCCTCATCCAAATTTGACTATGGCCTTGCACTGCGTGCCTGCCTGGAACAGATAGAGAGGGAAGGATAATGTCACGTACACGTCGTTTTCTTGACCGGATCGAACCCGATTTTCTACCGGGTGGGCGATTCGAAAAAATGTATGCCCTCTACGAGATGGTCGATACATTCCTCTATACACCTCCAGATGTCACACGCAGCTCACCGCATGTTCGTGATGTAATTGATCTTAAGCGTGTCATGTCACTGGTTGTTGTTGCAGTTATGCCTGCACTTCTGTGGGGGCTCTACAATACCGGCTTCCAGGCCAACAGTGCGATGGCTGCAATGGGTATCGAATCTGCAGGCGGCTGGCGTGCCGATGTTCTTGAAGGTCTCGGGATCGGTTACTCTGCCGACTCGATATTTGCCAGCTTTGTACATGGCCTTACTTACTGGTTACCCATCTATATCGTCACCCTGGCGGTCGGTGGCTTTTGGGAGGTGCTGTTTGCAGTCATACGCAAACACGAGGTCAACGAGGGCTTTCTTGTAACCTCAATGCTCTTCTCTCTGACGTTGCCGCCATCGATTCCACTCTGGCAGGTTGCGCTCGGCATCAGCTTTGGTGTCGTCATTGGTAAAGAAGTTTTTGGTGGAACCGGCAAGAACTTCCTCAACCCGGCACTGACGGGCCGTGCATTTCTCTTCTTTACCTACCCGGCTGCCATGTCAGGCGATGCCGTGTGGACAGCAGTGGACGGCTTCTCAGGTGCAACTCCCCTGTCGCTGAGTGCTGCAGGTGGTGTGGAAAATATCATCGCATCCAACCTCACATGGTGGGATGCCTTCTTCGGCAATATCCAAGGGTCGATTGGCGAGGTATCAACTTTCGCCATTCTGCTTGGCGGTGTTTTCCTGCTGTATACGAAGATTGCCTCGTGGCGTGTCGTCGGTGGTGTTTTCGTTGGTATGACTGCGACAACACTCTTACTCAACCTGATCGGCTCAGACAGCAATCCCATGTTTGCCCTGCCTTTCTACTGGCACATGGTACTTGGCGGCTTCGCTTTCGGCATGATCTTCATGGCGACAGATCCGGTTTCGGCGGCAATGACCAACAGGGGGCGCTGGTGGTACGGCGGACTGATCGGATTCATGGCCGTGCTGATCCGCGTCATCAATCCTGCGTTTCCTGAAGGCATGATGCTCGCCATCTTGTTCGGAAACATCTTTGCTCCGTTAATCGACCACTTCATTGTCCAGGCCAATGTCAAGCGCCGTCAAAAGAGGATCGCATCATGAGCCAGGATACAGCACAAACCATTGGCGGACCGATCGGTCGCATCCTCGCGATGCCGAATGACTCGCAGACCAAGACTATCGTGGTTGCTCTGGCCTTGTGCCTGGTGTGCTCGATTATCGTTGCGGCTGCTGCCGTCGGATTGCGTCCCTTGCAAGAGGCAAACAAGGCACTCGACAAGCAACGTTATATCCTCTCCGTTGCCGGGCTGGATATAAGCGGCAATATCCAGGCAACTTTCGATCAGAGCATCGAGACACGTCTTGTTGACCTAGCCTCAGGTGATTATGTCGAAGAGATGGACGCAGCAGGTTATGACCAGCGCAAGGCTGCAAAAGACCCGCAACAGAACCTCACTCTCTCGTCGGATGTCGATATTGCTTCAATCAAGGCCCGCGCAAAAATCGCAAGTATCTACCTGGTCAAGAATGGCGACACAATCACGCGCGTGATTCTGCCAGTCCACGGTTATGGCCTGTGGTCGACGCTCTACGGCTTTCTGGCTATCGAACCGGATGGCAACTCGGTCTACGGACTCAAGTTCTATGATCATGCTGAAACTCCAGGTCTTGGTGGTGAAGTTGATAATCCCAAGTGGCAGGCCAAGTGGAATGGAAAACAGCTGTTTGATGCCAACGGCAAGCAGGCGCTCAACGTGCTTAAAGGGAATGTCTCACCTGATAGTAAATTCTTTCAGCACGAGATCGATGGACTCGCAGGCGCAACCCTCACCAGTCGTGGTGTCAGCAACCTGGTGCGTTTCTGGACAGGCGCCAACGGTTTCGGCCCCTACCTTACCAAGTTCAAGAACGGAGGAGCCTGATCATGTCTAAATCCACTGCACGCCAGGTCCTGTTTGATCCGCTGATCAACACCAACCCGATCACACTGCAGATCCTCGGTATCTGCTCGGCACTGGCGGTAACAACCACGCTGGCTGCTGCACTGATCATGTCGCTTGCCCTGACTTCGGTCACGGCATTTTCGAACCTCTCGATCTCGATGATCCGTAACCATATCCCTTCATCGATTCGTATCATCGTACAAATGACCATTATTGCGTCTCTGGTAATCGTGGTTGACCAGATACTCAAGGCATATGTCTACGAGATTTCCAAGCAGATGTCGGTCTTCGTTGGCCTGATTATCACCAACTGTATCGTGCTTGGTCGTGCCGAGGCATTTGCAATGAAGAATCCACCAATGCTGTCATTTATAGATGGTATCGGTAACGGCCTCGGCTATAGCCTTATCCTGATTGTCGTCGGCATCTTTCGTGAACTGCTCGGCTCAGGATCACTACTCGGTTACGAGATCCTGCCACTGGTCAACAATGGAGGTTGGTATGAGCCCGCAGGCATCATGCTGCTGCCGCCTTCTGCATTTTTCCTGATTGGCCTCTTTATCTGGGGTGTTCGCACATTCAAAAAGGATCAACTCGAGGAGCCTGATTTCAACATCCATGATCCAAACCACGAGGAGGCGAAATAATGGAACATTACATTTCCCTTTTTCTGAAGGCGGTCTTCGTCGAAAACCTGGCACTCTCCTTCTTCCTCGGGATGTGCACCTTCCTTGCGGTCTCAAAAAAAATTGAAACGGCTCTTGGCCTAGGTATTGCCGTGGTCGTGGTACAGGCGATCACGGTCCCGGTCAACAACCTACTGTTCCAGTTCTTGTTAAAAGATGGCGCACTCGCATGGGCCGGACTTCCTGAAGTCGACCTGAGCTTCCTCGGTCTCATCAGTTACATCGGCGTCATCGCTGCACTGGTGCAGATTCTGGAGATGCTACTGGACAAGTACTTCCCTGCACTCTACAACGCTCTCGGTGTTTTCCTGCCGCTGATCACAGTCAACTGTGCCATCTTGGGCGGCTCGCTGTTCATGGTGGAACGTGACTACAACTTCGCAGAGTCTGTTACTTACGGTCTCAGTTCAGGTATTGGCTGGGCATTGGCAATCACGGCGCTTGCCGGTGTGCGCGAGAAACTCAAGTATTCGGATGTGCCTGCCGGCCTGCAAGGTCTTGGCATTACATTTATCACGGTTGGTCTGATGTCTCTCGGCTTCATGGCTTTCTCCGGCATTCAGTTGTAAGGGAGGATAATCACAATGTTAGAAATTTCACTTGGTGTCGTCCTTTTTACTGTCATCGTTATTGCCCTGGTATTCGTCATCCTGGCAGCAAAATCAAAACTCGTCCCCAGCGGTGACATCGCAATCCTGATTAACGGCGAAAAGGAGATCCATACCAGCCCCGGCGGCAAGCTGCTACAGGCACTGGCCGATGCAGGTATCTTCGTGCCTTCTGCATGTGGCGGTGGTGGAACCTGTGCACAATGCCGCTGCAAGGTATTTGAAGGTGGTGGATCTATCCTGCCGACAGAAGAGTCGCATATCTCCAAGCGTGAAGCTGCGTCAGGTGAACGTCTCTCCTGCCAGGTAGCCGTCAAGCAGCCAATGAAGATCGAAGTACCCGAGGAGGTATTCGGCGTCAAGAAATGGGAATGCACCGTGCGTTCTAATGACAATGTCGCCACCTTCATCAAGGAGCTTGTACTGGAACTGCCGGATGGTGAAGCTGTCGACTTCCGAGCCGGCGGTTATATTCAGATCGAATCGCCTCCCTACCATGCAAAATTCACCGATTTTGATATTGATGAAGAGTATCGCGAGGACTGGGACCGCTATAACCTGTGGCAGTACGAAGCCAACTTCAAAGAGGAGTCGATGCGCGCCTACTCAATGGCGAACTACCCTGAAGAACAAGGCATCATTATGCTCAATGTACGTATCGCCACGCCTCCGCCGCATGTACCAGATGCTCCTCCCGGTATCATGTCCTCCTACATCTTCAACCTCAAGCCAGGTGACAAGGTGATGATCTCCGGGCCGTTCGGAGAGTTCTTTGCCAAGGAGACTGATGCAGAGATGGTCTTTATCGGTGGCGGAGCCGGCATGGCGCCAATGCGTTCGCATATCTTCGATCAGCTGCGCCGTCTCAACTCGAAGCGCAAGATGAGCTTCTGGTATGGTGCCCGTTCGAAACGTGAAATGTTCTACGTTGAAGATTTCGACATGCTCGCGGCAGAGAACAGCAACTTCCAGTGGCACGTGGCCCTCTCTGATCCACAGCCGGAAGATAACTGGGATGGTTACCAGGGATTCATTCACGAGGTGCTCTATAATGAATATCTCAAGGATCACCCTGCACCGGAAGATTGTGAATACTATATGTGTGGACCACCCGTCATGAATGCTGCTGTTATCCAGATGCTTAAAGACCTCGGTGTCGAAGATGAAAACATCCTGCTCGATGATTTTGGCGGATAAGCGGCATCGCATCACCCTGACCACTACCGGCAGGATCATGCTGGCAGTGGTCAGCCTGTTTCTGCTTGCGTCCTGCAGTAGTGAGCGTCAGGCGATTAAACTCAGCGGCAGCACAATGGGAACCGGTTGGTCAGTCAAGTACTGGTCTGACGAAACCCTGCCCGACAAGATGCAGGTACAGCAATCTATCCAGTCTCAACTCAACAGCTTTGAGCAGATGATGTCGACATATCGAGCTGACTCCGACATAACACAGTTCAATCACAGCAATTCAGTTGAATGGCAACAAGTACCAGCAGAACTGGCGGAAGTGACTTCTGCAGCGCTGGAAATCTCTGCCCTGACTGATGGTGCCTATGACATCACGGTTGAGCCACTGGTTGAGCTGTGGGGATTCGGGCCTGTAGAAACAAATGGCAAGAAACCCTCTGTCGAGGAGATTGATCTGGCTCTGAGAAAAGTCGGCTACCGTAAACTTTCTGTCAATCAGAATCTCTCACAACTCAGAAAATCAAATGCTGATCTCTCCATCGATCTCTCGTCGATTGCCAAGGGATACGCGGTCGATCGCGTTGCACAACAGCTCAATGCGCTGGGCATCCCGAATTATATGCTGGAGGTTGGTGGTGAACTCATCACCATGGGACGAAGCCACCGTGGCAATGCATGGCGCATCGCGATCGAAAAGCCGGTCGATGGCATGCAAAGCGTGCAACTGGTGATTAGTCCCGACAACATGGGCGTTGCGACATCCGGTGACTACCGCAACTACTTTGAAGATGATGCAGGCATGCGTTTCTCACACACCATCGACCCGATCACTGGACTACCGGTAAAAAACAGAATGGCTTCAGTGACAGTCATCATGCCAAGCGTCATGTTAGCTGACGGCTATGCCACCGCCCTGATGGCACTGGGCCCGGACAAGGCGATGGAGTTGGCAGAGAAAAACAGAATTGCTGCCTATTTCATTATTCGGAATGGAAAAGAGTTACACACTGAAGCGACATCAGCATTCGCAAAATATATTCACGGCGAGGAACAATAATGGAAATATTTCTGGTCACATTCATCGTCATGCTCATTGTTGTCGCAATCATGGCTATAGGATTACTGCAGAACAAACAGATCAAGGGCTCCTGTGGTGGCCTCAACACCATTACAGGCCTCAAGAGTGCCTGCAGTTGCGATTCGCCCTGTGAAAAACGTCTTGCACGTGAAGCAGAGGCTGCTGACAGGCATGCAGAAACAAGCTGATATATATATTTTGACTTGCCAATTCTGGCAGGCAATAGTATCTGAATAAATAGAAAATAGAGTACTTGCGGAGGATCACAGGATGGCTAAAGAAGTATTACGCGCACTGACAGTAAAACAGTACATGGCACGTGACATTGTCACCTTCAAGCCCGATACCGGCGTGATGGATGCCATCCATACTCTGATTACACGTCGTGTTTCAGGTGCACCGGTTGTAGATGATCATGGCAATGTTGTCGGTATTCTTTCCGAGAAGGATTGTATGCAAGTAATGCTCAACGCCTGCTATCACGAGGAGCTCGGCGGTAAAGTCTCCGAATATATGAAAACAGATGTACAGGCAATCGAGGCGGAAACCAGCATTGTTGAAGCTGCTGAAATGTTCAACTCCTCTCCTGTGAGGCGCTTTCCGGTGGTTGATGACAACTCACTGGTCGGCCAGATCAGTCGCCGCGATGTCCTGCGTGCACTTGAAAAGATCTGGTAACGATGACTGGCTATTAGAGTAATTCTTATACAGGCAATGTGCCCGTTTTGACCATTCCGCACCATTCCAGTGCGGAATTACTCGCTTTTCTATCTCAAGGTCATTTAACTATAAACTCAAGGGAAATCTTTTTTTCCTACTGTAACAATAACTTAATAATTACCTAGTAAAATCCTCAGTATTGGCATCTTTATTGCACTATCTAATATTACTAGACTGGTACGCAAATACTCTAAGAGGGTTTTCAAATGAGAAAACAGATCGAAACAACCACAGCACTGATGCTACTGATGTTCAGTACACCACTACTCGCTGCACAGTCGGAAGGCTCTTCCGTAAGGCTCCAGTCAGCCAGTCTGTTTGATGAACCGGGATTTCTTGTTGCGGTAGTCATCAGCCTGGGAATACCACTTGCAGTGGCCATTTTCAGGGAGATCCGTGAATCAATGCAGATTAATCAGCTGATTCACAAGTAATAACAGACAACAGAACAGATTTCAGCGCCCACGGCGCAACGGGAGTCCGCATACGGGTATTCTGTTGTGAAGTGGGCGTTACGCGTTTATACGGCAACACCAGTCATATTCCTCTGCCCCCTAATCTCCCCCAAGTCTCACTACTAGTTTGCTAATTTATCATCTGGCGGCAGAAGCTGAGATACGTAGTCAGCAAGCGCCTGAAATTGGGTGTCACTCAATGTTTTAACACTCTCCATCATTTCCGGGTAAGCATTCCTGCGTTTACCATCACGAATCCATATCAGTTGCCGTAATAGATACTCGTAATGCTGCCCCTGAATAAGAGGATAAAATTTCAAGGCATTGCCTTCACCATTTGCACCATGACAAGCTGCGCATTTTTCCTTATAAAGACGTTCAGCGTTTTCAATGTCATCGCTTTCACCGTATTCAGGATATGGCTCCATTGGTAAGGTTGATATGTAAGCAGCGACATCTGAAATAGATTGTGGGCCACCCAGTACCGATTCCCGAGCAAATGGATACATCTCGGGGTTATCACGGTTTCCGGCACGAATATCAGCCAGCTGCTTGATAATTACACTGTTGTGTTGTCCAGCAATCTGGGGAAACCTTCCGTCAGTGGTGCCCCACCCATCATCACCATGACACTGAGAACAGTTTTCTTTGAACAGGATTTCACCTTTAGCAACATCAGGAGATAACTGCATTGCCTGGGATAACTCATCATCGAGTGGAGCATCGGCTATCACGCGAAATGAAAGCAATACTGTGGAAATAAGAATAATCGAATGCAAAATTTGACGATTCATGGAAGTAGATTGATTCTGCAACAGTCTCCGGGATAGATTCTATCACCCCAAGATTTGGACTGATATCTCTGTTGTCATACCGGCCTTGAACCAGCATCCATGAGTAAGTTTGCAATTCACGGTGGACCCCGGGTCAAGCCCGGGGTGACGGTATTACGGTACCGGAGATCTCTAGATCAGGTTCATCAAAATGGCCGGGAAGAGTCCCAGGGCGAGCATCGCCAGACCATTGATTGCCAGCATCACCTGTGCTGCTCCACCAACTTCAACCTCGACATCATCAGTCGGTTTATCGAAGTAGACGTGTTTGACAACACGGATGTAGTAGAAGGCACCAATGATCGAGAAGAACACTGCAACCAGTGCCAGCCAGGTCAAGCCGACCGAGACGATTGCTTCCAGTACGAACAGCTTGGCAAAGAAACCGACAGTCGGTGGAACACCCGCCATAGAGAACATCAGCAACAGCATGGTTCCTGCCAGCCAGGGGTGTTTTTCATTGAGTCCCTTGAGCTGGTGCAACTGGTCAACCTCAAGCCCTTTTCTGTCCAGGGCAATCAGGACACCAAAGGCACCGGCAGCCATGGCTGCATAGGCGATGACATAGAAAATCGCTGCACGATAGCCTTCATCAGAACCGGCGAGAATGCCCAGAAAGATGAAACCAACGTGTGAGATTGTCGAGTAGGCCAGCATGCGCTTGATATTCTCCTGCGCAATCGCAACGAGATTACCAAGAGCCATCGACAGTACAGCGAGGATGATCAGCATCATCTGCCATGATTCCTGCAATTCACCCAGACCGTCGACCAGTATGCGCATGGCAAGACCAAGGGCTGCAATTTTTGGCAGTGAACCAACCAGCAGTGTCACAGGCGTTGTGGCGCCGTCGTATACATCAGGCACCCACATGTGGAACGGTACTGCACCGAATTTGAATGCAAGGCCAATAACGACGAATACGAGACCGAAAACCAGAACGATGTCACTCTCTTTACCAACGACTGCCTGTGCGATTGAAGGAAAGTCGAGTTTGCCTGTCGCACCGTACAGCATCGAGATACCATAGAGCAGCAGGCCGGATGCCAGTGCACCGAGGATGAAGTATTTCATCGCCGCTTCAGCACTCTTGGATGAATCACGATTGAAAGCGACCAGTGCGTAGAGGCACAGTGAAAGCAGCTCAAGACCGAGATAGAGGCTGATGAAACCGTTGGAAGAGATCATCACCATCATGCCCAGGATCGCAAACAGCGTCAGAGTCATGAACTCGCCGCGCCACTGACCACTCTTCATCAGGCCTTCACGTGCATATATGAACACAGGCACAGCAAGAAAGAGCAGCGACGCCTTCAGAATGTCACTCATGGGATCACGGATATAGGTGCCATCAAACACCACCTGCGTGGTCCCGTCAGCAAGCATCACGGTAGTGCAGCCAGCTGCCAGCAAGGTAAACAGGGTGAGCATGAAAGGCCAGGTGCGTTCTTTGTCAGTGACCATCAGGTCAATAACCAGAACCAGGGAGACACCCACCAGCAGAATGATTTCAGGTAACAGAGGAATCAGCTGTGTTGTATCAAATGCCATCAGATCAGCCTCCTACCTTGGATACAAGAATATGTTGCAGCAGGTTCGTGACACTCACGTCCATCACCTCGATCAGTGGCGCAGGCCAAACACCCAGCAGCAATACCATGAAAGCGAGTGTACCGAGAACCAGTGCCTCGCGAGCATTGATATCCTGCAGGCTCGCTACGCTCACCTTGGTGACATCGCCAAAGACGACGCGCTTCACCATCCACAAGGTATAGGCTGCACCGACAATCAGGGTCGTTGCTGCAAGCAGTGCAAACCAGAAGTTGGCACGGAAACTGGCAAGAATCACCATGAATTCACCTACGAAACCGGAGGTACCTGGCAGACCCGCATTCGACATGGCAAAAAAGACCATGAATGCAGCAAACCAGGGCATCACGTTGACGACGCCGCCATAAGAGGAGATCTCCCTCGAATGCAACCTGTCATACAGGACACCGACACACAGGAACATGGCCGCCGAGATAAAACCGTGCGATACCATCTGCACCATGCCGCCTTCAAGGCCAAGCACAGCACCGGAATCGGCAGCAGAGTTCTGCGCGATCATGAAGACAATGAAGAAGCCCAGGGTGACAAAACCCATGTGCGAGATCGACGAGTAGGCAATCAGCTTCTTCATGTCGCTCTGTACAAGGGCAACGAAACCGATATAGACCACCGCAATCAGTGAAAGCAGGATAATAATCCAGTCGAGTTCGTTACTGGCATCCGGAGTGATCGGCAGGCTGAAACGCAGAAAACCGTATCCACCAATCTTCAGCATGATCGCTGCCAGGATGACGGAACCGCCGGTAGGCGCCTCAACGTGTGCATCGGGCAGCCAGGTGTGAACCGGGAACATCGGCACCTTGACCGCAAAGGCAAGGAAGAAAGCGATGAAGATCAGTATTTGCTCTTTAAGGCCCAGTTCGAGCACATGATAATCGAGAATCCCCATGCTGCCTGACTGGAAGTACATGTAGATCAGTGCGACCAGCATGAAAACAGAGCCAAGGAATGTGTAGAGGAAGAACTTGATCGTCGCATAGACGCGGTTCGGTCCGCCCCAGATACCGATAATCAGAAACATCGGAATCAGCATCGCTTCCCAGAAAACATAGAAAAGCATTGCATCAAGTGCAGCGAATACACCAACCATGACGCCTTCCATGATCAGGAATGCAGCCATGTAACTCGCCGGCTTGTACTGGATCACTTCCCATCCGGCAATGACAACAAGAATTGTAATAAATGTCGTCAACAGGATCAGTGGCATGGAGATGCCATCAATACCGAGATGGTAGTTGATATCGTATGCCGCGATCCATGGAGTATTTTCGACAAACTGCATATCTGCAGTCGTGACGTCAAAACCGCTCCACAGCGGAATGCTAAGTAAAAAGGTCAGAACAGCAACCACGAGAGCCAGCCAACGAGAGACGTTCGGGGCTTTGTCACCACTGCCGAGCACCAGCAAACCGCCTATAATCGGCAGCCAGATGACGGTGCTCAGTATCGGAAAATCTGCAAACATGCCCTAACCTATTCCTTCTATTCTGTAGATAATCATTGAAGAATCACGAACCAGCCGACAAGGCCAATCAATCCGAGAATCATCGCAATTGCATAGTGATTGAGAAAACCTGTCTGCAGGTAGCGCGCAACACTTGCGAGCCAACCAACACCATGCGCTGAGCCATTTACAGCCACACCGTCGATCAGGAACTGGTCACCGCCCTTCCAGAAGATCTTGCCCAGCATGCGACTGCCGCCGGCAAATACAAACTGGAAGAGTTCATCAAAACCGTACTTGCGATCGAGAATCGTGTAGAGCCAATCGAAACGTACCTTGATATCGAGTGCGATCGAAGGCTTCATCATGTAGATGTACCAGGCCGTCAGGAAGCCACCCAGTGCGAGCCAGAAAGGTGCTTGCATCACGCCGTGAACGACAAAGCCAAGCGCACCATGATAACCCTCGCCCATGTGTGCGAGCACATCATTAGCCGAATCGACATAGATCGCATCCTTGAAGAACTCACCAAACAGCATTGGTTCAATTGTGAACCAGCCGATAACCACTGACGGAATCGCCAGTAGCACCAGTGGCACAGTCACAACCCACGGTGATTCATGCAGATGCGCCTTTGCATGCTCATCGCGTGGTCCATTACCGTGGAAAACGAGGAAGAACATACGGAAGCTGTAGAGAGCAGTGACAAAGACGCCCGCCACCAGCAGGTAGTATGCGTAATTCGTACCGAAGCGATCAGCAAGATGGACAGATTCGATAATCGCATCTTTTGAGAAGAAGCCTGAGAAGAACGGCGTACCAATCAGTGCCAGTGATCCAAGCAGGGATGTAATCCAGGTGATTGGCATGTACTTCCTGATGCCACCCATGTTGCGGATATCCTGGTCATGGTGCATACCAATAATGACGGAACCGGCTGCGAGGAACAGCAGCGCCTTGAAGAAGGCGTGGGTCATAAGGTGGAAAACACCAGCAGCATAGGCCGAGGCACCCAGTGCAGCAATCATGTAGCCAAGCTGCGACAGGGTCGAATAGGCAACCACGCGCTTGATGTCGTTCTGCACGATACCGATCAGTCCGGTAAAGAATGCCGTGGTGGCACCAATAATTAGAACAAAGCTGAGAGCGGTTTCGGAGAGCTCGTAAAGCGGAGACATACGAGCCACCATGAAGATACCAGCGGTAACCATGGTTGCGGCGTGGATCAGTGCGGAGATCGGCGTCGGGCCTTCCATTGAGTCCGGCAGCCACACATGCAGCGGCATCTGTGCCGACTTACCCATTGCACCGATAAACAGCAGGACACTGATCACTGTCATCAGCGACCAGCTTGTCCCCGGGAAAACAGTGATCTGTTCATTTGCGAGACCGGCAGATTTCTCGAACACCTCGGCGTAATCGAGGCTGTTGGTATACATGGCAATTGCTGCGATACCGAGAATAAAGCCGAAGTCACCAACACGGTTGACCAGGAACGCCTTGAGGTTTGCAAAAATGGCTGTCTCTTTCTTGAAATAGAAACCGATCAACAGGTAAGAGACAAGTCCGACCGCTTCCCAGCCGAAAAAGAGCTGCATGAAGTTGTTCGACATGACCAGCATCAGCATCGAGAAGGTAAACAGGGCGATATAGCTGAAGAAGCGCTGATAGCCCTCCTCATGCGCCATGTAACCAACTGTATAGATATGCACCATCAGCGAGACGAAAGTCACAACCGCCATCATCATCGCTGTCAGCTGGTCTACAAGAAAACCGATCTCGAAGCGCAGGCCATCACTCACCATCCAGGTATAGAGGCTGAGGTTCTGTGATTCGGCATCACCATGGGTGAAACCAAGCAGCACGTAAATTGACAGCACACACGAGATGCCGACACCAATAATTGTTACCCAGTGTGCGCCTGCCTTGCCAACCTGGTTTCTCCACAAACCGGCAATGATGGCGCCAATCAGCGGGGCAAGAACAATTGTCAGATAGATAGTCTCCACGATCACCCCTTCAGCGTATCCAGATCCTGCACATTAATGGTGTGCCTGTTTCTGAACAGCACCACCAGTATGGCAAGCCCGATTGCAGCCTCGGCGGCGGCAACGGTGAGAATGAAGAAAACAAAAACCTGTCCAGCCATATCGTCAAGAAAGTACGAAAAGGCAACAAAGTTGATATTGACTGCGAGCAGCATCAGTTCGATGCACATCAGCAGCAGGATCAGGTTTTTGCGGTTAATAAAGATACCGGCCACACTCAGCGAAAAGAGTATGGCACTGACGATCAGGTAGTCAGATAATGCAATCACTCTTCTGCCTCCATCTTGATAACGCGCAGTCGGTGCTCTTTTTTCACCGTGACCTGCTTTGAAGGATCCTGATACTTGGTTTCAGGACGCTTTCTGAGTGTCAGGCTGATCGCTGCGATAATCGCAACCAGCAGAATGACGGCGGCAATCTCGAATGGATAGAGATACTCGGTATAAAGCAGCGTACCGAGAGCCTCGGTATTGCTGTAGTCAGCAGCCTTTGCTGCCGGTGCCGCATACTTGTCGAGACCAAAATAGGCAGGACCGACAACCATCAGTAGTTCCACCACCATGACAGCCGATATACCGATGCCAAGTGGAAGATACTTCATAAAACCGGCACGCATCTCGGAAAGATCGATATCCAGCATCATGACAACAAACAGGAACAGCACCATCACGGCACCGACGTAGACCAGTACCAGTGCAATGGCGAGGAACTCTGCCTCTGCCAGCATCCACAGTGCAGCAGCATTAAAGAATGCCAGCACCAGGAAGAGTACCGAGTGAACCGGGTTCCTGCGTGTAATTACCATGACTGATGCAAATATCAGCATCGCGGCAAAAACGTAGAAGAGAAATTTTTCAACACTCATGATGCTTTCCACTTACCTGTACTGTGCCTGTGCCGCACGGTCAGCAGCAATCTGTTCTTCAAAGCGTTCACCATTTTCAAGCAGTTTCTGCTTATTGATGACACTCCCCTCGCGGCTCTCGAAGTGATACTCATAGAGTCGGGTTTCGACAATCGCATCAACCGGACAGGATTCTTCGCAGAAGCCACAGAAAATACACTTGAAGAGATCGATGTCATAACGGGTTGTGCGTCTCTGTCCATCTTCGCGCGGTTCTGCCTCGATGGTAATGGCCAGCGCAGGACAGACAGCCTCACACAATTTACACGCGATACAACGCTCCTCACCGTTAGGATAGCGACGCTGCGCATGCAGTCCGCGAAAACGCGGCGATACCGGTGCCTTCTGCTCGGGATAGAGGACGGTAAACTTCTTGCGAAAGAAGTATTTGCCCGTCAGCTTCATGCCTTTCAGCAGTTCAAACAGGAACAGGCTTTTTACAAAGTTGGTCACGGCTTTCATCAGTCAAACCACCATGGCATTTCGTAGACGACCGCCAGTCCGACGACCAGGATCCAGACAATCGTAATCGGTATAAAAACTTTCCAGCCAAGACGCATGATCTGGTCATAACGATAGCGTGGGAAAGTTGCACGGAACCACAGCAGCAGCACCATGAAGACAAAGGTCTTGGCGAGCAACCATACAATTCCCGGTACCCATTCAAAATATTGCTGGAAAAAGGTTCCCTCAAACGGTGACAGCCAGCCGCCCCAGAACATCAACGCGGTAAGGGCCGAGATCAGGATCATGTTGGCATATTCGGCGAGGAAGAATGCAGCAAAGGTCATGCCCGAGTATTCAACATGGAAACCGGCGACGATTTCAGATTCACCCTCGGCAACGTCGAAAGGTGCACGGTTGGTTTCAGCCACACCCGCAATCATGTAGACCATGAAGAGCGGAAACAGCGGCAACCAGAACCAGTGAACTGCACTACCCGCCTGTGCCTGTACGATATCACCCAGGTTCAAAGAGCCTGCAGCGACCAGCACGCCGACAAGGGCAAAACCCATGGCGATTTCGTAAGATACGATTTGTGCAGCGGAACGCATCGCGCCGAGGAATGCGTACTTGGAATTTGAAGACCAGCCGGCGATGATAACACCGTAAACAGCCAGTGATGTCAGTGCAAGAATGTAGAGCAATCCTGCATTGATGTCTGCAAGGACAAGGTTCTCATCAAACGGGAACACGGCCCAGGCTGCAAGAGCCGGACCCAGGGTCAGCATCGGCGCAATAACAAACAGAAAAGGATTCGCCCTTGTCGGAATGACGATCTCTTTAAACATCAGCTTCATGGCATCTGCAATCGGCTGCCCCAGACCCTGAAGCTTGAAGCCGAAGAAACCGACGCGGTTAGGACCGATACGCACCTGCATGGCACCGATAAAACGACGCTCTAGCCAGGTGTAATAGGCAACGGCAATCATTAGCGGTGCTACGATGACAACGATTTTGACCAGGATCTGAACGATAACCGGTAGTGACTCCCACAGTGCGATCATTGATTCAATCATACGATCACTCCTGTATCAGCCTTCTCGATCATACTGTTTCCCCAAATTAAATCACCTGACTGGGAGGCGTAAACCAGTACATCTTCACACAACTCATCATCTGTAACGACCTTTGCGCTGCAGTGGTTTTCACCCTGCTTGAGTATTGCCCAGTTGCCATCAGACAAACCATGTGCAGATGCCGTTTGCGGATGCATTCTGAACACGCAACGTGCATCTTCGGTTGACTGAAGCGGTTCGCTGCGGCGTACAACCGCGTCAACACTGTAAGCTGGAACGTAGGGCGTTGCCTCTACTCCACCCGCCTCGGTCTTACTCTCGCTTGCGCCAGACTGACCCACCTTCATCTCTGGCAGGCTGTCATCACACTGTTGTATGAGCTCGTTGCAAACATCTTCAGAGCTTTCGTAATCAAATCCTTCCAGATCGAGGAAATTGCCGAGCACGCGAAGAATCTTCCAGCCGGGTCGTGATTCACCCTTGGGCTTCACCAGGCCGTTGAAACTCTGCATATCACGTTGCGCGTTAACATAGGTTCCGGATGTTTCACTAAAAGGTGTCATCGGCAGCACGACATCTGCCACTTCCATCAACGCATCAGACATATAGGCGGAAACGGCAATAACAGATTCGGTTCCTCGCAGTGAATTCACCAGTGCACGACCACGTGCCACATCGGCCATCGGTTCAACACCTATCAGCAATGCACATTGCGGTGGTGGCGTCATCATCTCGTTAACCGAGCGACCTGATGCTGAGACAGGTTTACCGCCAGGTAACCTGTTTGGTACAGCTCCTGCAATCCAGGCACCAACACTGTTGGCAGCCTCGGGAATAATACCCAGGGCACAGCCCGTTGCCTCGGCAACACGAGCTGCAGTATCGCGAACGATTGAATAATCAGGGTGTGAAACAGCAATATTACCCAGCAGCACAACTGCATCTGCAGCTGAACGGAGATTCTCTGCAATTGCACGTATCTCATCACTGACCGGTGTATCTTCGTCGCCGGCACCAACTGCACTGGCAAGTGCCTGCAAGGTCTTGACCATCTCGGATGGCTTGACCACCAGTGACGGTCCAGCGGTGTAATTCGCATTAGTTGAAAGCGGATTGATCGACATGACGCTTGCGCCACGATTGGCAGCGAGTCGCAGGCGATGATTGATCATCGGCTGTTCCTTGCGCACGTTCGATCCGACCAGCAGAACTGCATCGGAATTTTCAAGGTCGTCAAGAGTAACGCCGAGCCAGCTTACCTGCGGGTCTGCGGAATCTCCACGGAAATCGATCTGGCGCAAACGATGATCAATATTGTTACTGCCCATATCCCGCACCAGCTTCTGCGCAAGATACATCTCTTCAAGCGTGGCAGATGGTGATACCAGTGTCATCACCTCGTCAGGTTGTGTTTTCACCTTGGCGAGAGATTCTGCAGCCTTTGTTAGCGCATCATCCCACGAAACCGTTTTAAGGGAACCGCCTTCGCGAACCATCGGCTGGGTGAGACGCTCTTCGTGATCAAGACCTTCGTAGCCGAAACGGTCACGATCAGAGATCCATGACTGGTTTATCGCATCATTCTCGCGCGGCACAATACGCATCACCTTGCCACGACGCACATGTGCATAGAGGTTCGAGCCAACAGAGTCATGTGGTGCAATTGTCTCTTGCTGGGTCACTTCCCAGGCTCGTGCGGTATAGCGGAATGGTTTTGAAGTCAGTGCGCCAACCGGGCAGAGATCAATGACGTTGCCCGATAGCTCGGATGTCATCGCATGTTTGACATAGGTGCCAATCTTGGTGTGTTCACCACGTCCTGTTGCACCCAGTTCGCGCAGTCCGGCAATCTCGTCGCCAAAACGCACACAGCGCGTGCAATGGATACAGCGCGTCATCTCGGTAGCAACAAGTGGACCGATATCCGGATCCGCAACCACGCGCTTGTTCTCTGCGAAACGTGAAACGTCATTGCCGTAGCCGATCGCAACGTCCTGCAGCTCACACTCACCACCCTGGTCACAGATCGGACAATCAAGCGGATGGTTGATCAGCAGGAACTCCATGGTTCCTTTCTGGGCTGCACGAGCCAGCGGTGACTTGGTAAACACCTTCATACCATCGGCACAAGGTGTTGCACAGGCAGGCAACGGCTTGGGTGCGTTCTCTACTTCGACAAGGCACATACGGCAGTTCGCCGAAATCGACAGGTTCTTGTGATAGCAGAAACGCGGAACCGTGATACCGGCAGCATCTGTTACCTCGATCAGCATCTGACCAGGCTTTGCAGGCAACTGGTTGCCGTCTACTTCTATTGTAATGGTCTGTTCTTCACTCATTGCCATTACACCATGCATTTTCCGTGATCGATATGAAACTGGAATTCATCTCGATAGTGTTTGAGAAAGCCTGCAACAGGCATTGCTGCTGCATCACCCAGTGCGCAGATCGTGCGCCCTGCAATTTTTGCTGCGACATCATCAAGCAAGTCGAGGTCTACCTGCCTGCCCTGCCCGTTTTCGATTCTGTGGATCACACGATGCATCCAGCCGGTACCTTCACGGCATGGCGTACACTGCCCGCACGACTCCTCGTAATAGAAGTAGGAGATGCGGTCGAGAACCTTGACCATGCAGTTGGTGTCGTCCATTACGATAACGGCACCTGAACCGAGCATTGAGTCGGCGCTGGCGATACTATCGTAATCCATATTCAGTTCCATCATCTGGTCGCCGGGAATAACCGGTGATGATGATCCGCCGGGAATGACCGCCTTGATATTGCGACCATCCTTCATACCGCCGGCAAGTTCCAGCAACTCGCGAAACGGTGTTCCCATGGGGATTTCATAGTTACCGGGGCGGTTGACGTTCCCCGAGATAGAAAAGAGTTTTGCACCGCCGCTGTTAGGCACGCCAATATCTGAAAACCACTGGCCGCCCTTGTCGAGAATGACCGGAATCGAAGCGAATGATTCAGTATTATTGATAACGGTCGGCTTGCCGAACAGGCCAAACATCGCCGGAAATGGCGGCTTGAATCTTGGCTGGCCTTTTTTGCCTTCGATTGACTCGAGCAGTGCAGTCTCTTCACCGCAGATATAAGCACCGCCACCAAGGTGGCTGTGTATATCGAAATCAAAACCCGAACCGAGAATGTTCTCGCCAAGGTAACCAGCAGCACGCGCCTCTTCAAGCGCCTCTTCAAAACGGAAATAGGGCTCTCGAAATTCGCCGCGAATATAGTTGTAACCGGCAGTACCGCCAATCACGTAACCACAGATAATCATACCTTCGATCAGCTGGTGCGGGTTATACCTGAGGATGTCGCGGTCTTTGAATGTACCGGGCTCGCCCTCGTCCGAATTACATACCACGTATTTTTCGACGGGCGTGGTGCGATTGATAAAGCTCCACTTCAGGCCAGTCGGAAAACCAGCGCCGCCGCGGCCACGCAGATTCGAGAGCTTGACCTCTTCGATAATTTCGTCAGGCGAGGTCTTCTCGCGCAGAATCTTCTCGAGAACCTTGTAACCACCCTCTTGCCGATACTGCTCAATCGTCCAGGGAGCATCACGGTGCAGGGTGCGAAAACAGACTTCGTTAGCCATTACTCAAGCTCCTCCAGGATCGAATCGATTTTCTCCGGTGTGAGATTCTCGTAGTAATGGTCGCCGATCTGCATCATCGGGGCGCCACCACAGGCACCGAGGCATTCGACTTCCTTGATGCTGAACTTGCCGTCGTCGGTCACTTCACCAAAACTGATGCCGAGACGCTTGTTGAGATGTTCGAGAATTGAATCCGAGTTATTCACCATGCATGAAATATTGGTGCAAAGACAGATCTTGTGACGACCAACCTCCTTGTGTTCATACATGGAGTAGAAGGTTGCGACCTCGTAGACGGCAATTGCAGGCATATCGAGATAAGCCGCCACCTGGTCCATCAGTTCACGTGTCAGCCAACCACCGTTCATCTCCTGCACAGCAGTCAGCGCCGGCATGCAGGCAGACTGTTTCCAATCTGCCGGATACTTGGCAATGTGCTTGTCGATTTCCGCCCGAACTTCGTCGGTGAAGAGTGATGTTTTATCTATTTTCATCTCTATCTGTCTATCTCACCGAAAACAATATCCATGGTGCCGATAATGGCAACCACGTCGGCCAGCATGTGTCCCTTGGCCATCGTCTGCATCGCAGAGAGGTGTGCAAAACCTGGCGCACGTACCTTCAGTCTGTAAGGCTTGTTGGCACCGTCGGAAACGATATAGCAGCCAAATTCACCCTTGGGCGCCTCGACAGCTGCATAGACCTCGCCTTCTGGCGGACAGTAACCTTCTGTAAAGAGTTTGAAGTGATGAATCAGGGATTCCATATCATCCTTCATTTCGGCGCGCTTTGGCGGCGCAACCTTGTGATCATTAATCATGACCGGGCCCGGATTGTCGCGCAGCCACTGAACGCACTGCTTGATGATACGAGCTGACTGGCGCATCTCTTCAACACGCACCACGTAACGGTCGTAGCAATCGCCGTTGGTACCGACCGGAATATCAAAATCAAGCTTGCTGTAGGCAGCGTACGGCTGCTTCTTGCGCAGATCCCAGGCAACGCCTGAACCGCGCAGCATAGGGCCGGTAAATCCCATGTTCTTTGCATCTTCAGGCGACACCACGCCGATTCCAACGGTACGCTGTTTCCAGATACGGTTATCGGTTAGCAGTGTTTCGTACTCATCGATGCAGTGTGGAAAACGGTCGGCGAAATCGTCGATGAAATCGAGCAGTGAGCCTTCACGTGCACTATTGCGGTAATCGGCATCTTTCTGCTTGAGCCACTTGTTCGCCTCGTACTTCGGCATCTGCTCAGGCAAATCGCGGTAGACGCCACCGGGACGATAATAGGTCGCATGCATACGCGCTCCGGATACCGCCTCGTAGCAGTCCATCAAATCCTCGCGCTCACGGAAAGCGTAAAGAAATACAGTCATGGCACCGAGATCGAAACCATGGGTACCGATCCACATCAGGTGGTTCAGAATGCGTGTGATCTCGTCAAACATGGAACGGATATAGAGAGCACGTTCCGGTGCCTGGATACCGAGAAGTTTTTCAATTGCCAGCACGTAGCCGTGCTCGTTACACATCATTGATACATAGTCGAGACGATCCATGTAACCGATGCTTTGGTTATAAGGCTTGGTCTCGGCGAGTTTTTCAGTACCGCGATGCAGCAGGCCAACATGTGGATCGGCGCGTTCAACAACCTCACCATCCAGCTCAAGTATCAGGCGCAGTACACCATGCGCGGCCGGATGCTGGGGGCCCAGGTTGACCGTGTAGTTACGAATCTCAGACATCGGCTTCACCCTCTTCCTCTACTGCCGGTTCTTCGGGTTTCCAGCCTTCCTCGTAGCGATTGTCGTGACGAATCACGCGCGGTACCAGGGTGCGCATTTCAATACTGACCGGCTCGTAAACAACTCGCTTCTGTTCCGGGTCGTAGCGCATTTCGACTTCGCCCTCGAGTGGGAAATCCTTGCGCAGTGGATGGCCGATAAAGCCGTAATCGGTAAGAATTCGACGCAGATCAGGATGCCCCTGGAAGAGAATGCCAAACATATCGAATGCCTCGCGTTCGAACCAGTCAGCCACCGCCCACAGGTCGACGACAGATGGGACAACCGGGTAGTCGGAGTCGAGCAGCGTTTTGACGCGGATGCGATGATTCTTGACCACAGACAAGAGGTGATAGACAACGGCGAAACGTGATGCAGGTTCCGGGTTGAACATACGGCGGTCGACACCGCGGCAGAAACCGTCATTGTCTGTTGTCCACTCGCTCATGCCATAGGCAGAGAGATCGACACCGCATATATCCATACAGGTATCAAACTGCAGGGGGCGCGCATTGCGCAGTGTTTTCATGGTCTCGAACAGCTTGTCACGCGGGACTTCGAGGGTAATCTCCTCAAGCTCACGGTGAAAGGAGACATCTTCCTCTTCCTCGAAGATTTCTTCGAGTTCGTCGGCAAGTTCGTCGAGGCGCTCAGCAAGCGTCATGATTCAAATCGTCCTGTATCCAATTCTGTTTAACGTGCGATGGTATTCGTACGTCGTATTTTGTTCTGTAACTGCAATATGCCGTATAGCAAGGCTTCCGCAGTTGGCGGGCAGCCTGGTACATAAACATCCACGGGAACCACCCTGTCACATCCGCGTACCACGGAATAGGAGTAATGGTAATAACCGCCGCCATTGGCGCAGGAACCCATTGAGATAACCCAGCGTGGTTCTGCCATCTGGTCATAGACCTTGCGCAATGCAGGTGCCATCTTGTTGACCAGGGTGCCGGCAACGATCATAACGTCCGACTGGCGCGGGCTTGGACGGAAAACAATACCGAAGCGGTCCATGTCGTAGCGCGCTGCAGCTGCGTGCATCATTTCGACAGCACAACATGCAAGCCCGAATGTCATCGGCCACATGGAACCGGTGCGCGCCCAGTTGATCAGTTTATCTGCGGAAGTGGTAACAAATCCTTCCTTGAGCAGGCCCTCTACTCCCATTCGAGTGCTCCTTTCTTCCATTCATATATAAAGCCAACAACAAGAATGCCGAGAAACAGCACCATGGCCCAGAAACCGACAAGTCCGATCTGGTCAAGAGCAACCGCCCACGGAAACAGGAAGGCAATCTCAAGATCGAAAATAATAAAAAGGATGGCGACGAGGTAGTAACGCACGTCAAATTTCATACGGCTGTCTTCGAAGGCCTCGAAGCCGCATTCAAAAGGTGATCGCTTTTCGCTGTCAGGCTTGTGTGGCCCCAGCAAAAAACCCAATCCAACAACAACGGCACCAATAATGCCACCGAGAGTGATAAACACCAGGATGGGCAGATAATTCTCCAACATCGGGAGTTGTCCCCTTTATTTTTCTGACTCTGTTATCACGAAAAGGTGATAAAACCCCATCCGTAATACCACTTTTTAAACCTGAACCAGTCTAATCTGCTTGCCGAGTGTGTGTCAAACCAGAGTGATTAGTGCCAATTAGGCCTTAAATAGATTAATTTCAATTGGTTACAGAATATTCGCAAAAATTAATATGATTTTTATTGCGCGCATAAAAAATTGGTATCACGAGATGTAATCAGCAATTGAGTTGATGCCTTACAGCCGTCCTGAAACGGCAACCTTTAATTTTCTTCTTCGTTCAGATACTGTGCACATGAATCAACATGATGCAGCACATAGAGAAGGACTGTTTTTTGAGCGCAGCTAACAAACCGCGGCAGATGACTAATGATGAGAATGGTATATGAAGATACAATTCCCGCCTGACGCCTATGACGAACAGCTCAAGCTGAAACCTTCAACCGGCATGCTCCTTGTCCTACTCTATGCCATCCGTCACGTCTTCCTGATTTTTCTGGCCTATTTCCCCCTGATGCGAGGTGGCGGTGACGGCACATTTATCAAGGAATTCATCTCGCTTCAGGCCATGGTTGCCGATATACCTGCAATACTTTTGCTTGTCACCCTTGTCATGCGACAGCCGGGGGCACATCAGCTATGGCGTTCAATCTGGCAACATGGCAGGTTGATATTGATAGTAACGCTGGCAATACAATTGATCATGGACAGCCTGCAATCAGGCATGCAGATCATTGACAGATCAAGCCAAGGAATGGTGTTACCCATCCTTCTCTACCTGCTGCTTGATCTCTACGTTATGGTTTATGCGATACGTTCCAATCGCATCAGGATGACATTTCTCGATTTCCCTGACGAAAAAAGTCAAAGACCGACAGGCCTGCTTGGAAAAGAACGTGAGGAGCATGAACGTAAGTTCGACGATGTGCTCGGTAAAATCATTGCCAGCGATCCGGACAGAGCTGAAAAACTCACGCAGCTGATCAATGAAACAAGCAACGAGGCAGCTGAAACATGGAATGAACTCGCGCACCAGGCAGTTCAGGAGAAGCGATACATGGATGCTGAAACCCTGATGCAGAAAACACTCCTGATAGATCCCGACAATGGAGCCTGTTATACCAATCTTGCAACTATCCAGCGACACATGGGTGAGCTACATAAATCGTTACAAAGTGCCAAAAAGGCAGTCAAACTGCTGCCAAATAACGCTGACGCCTATTTCAATCTTGCCCTGTCGCTGGCTGAAACCGGCAGGACGGCAGCGGCAATTTCCAGTTACCAGAGTGCATTGAAGCTCAATCCTCAACATCATTACGCTTGGAAAAATCTTGGGATTCTGTTGCTTAATACAGGTCAAGAAGAGGCTGCCCAAGAGGCGCTTGAGAAAGCACGGATACTGGCTCAGAAACATCAGCAGCAGAGGGTATAAATATGACAGCCAGACGTACCAGGCGATTCTCCCACAAGCCGGTGGTAAATTAATGGCCCGGACCACACAATACAGACCCGTACAAAATGACGGCAGCGTAAGTCTTGATCTCGGATCAGGTCTTGAGCCGAGAAACCCTTTCAAAGCGGATGCCGTCATGGGAGTGGACATACGTGAATCAGAAGATGGAACAATCGTCTCTGCAGACCTTGCGATTGAGGCTATTCCATTTGAAAGTGACAGCTTCGATTTTGTCACTGCATTTGACTTAATCGAACATATTCCCAGGATAATCTATGCACCTGAAAGAAGATTCTGTTTTGTTGAGTTAATGAATGAAATTTACAGGGTGCTTAAACCGGGAGGACTGTTTTACTCCTTTACCCCGGCTTATCCGGCCTCGGCTGCGTGGAGAGATCCAACACATGTCAACATCATCACAGATGAGACATTCCTCATGTATTTCGATGACGAAAAACGCTGGGCCAGTATGTATGGATTCAACGGTTACTTTCACATAGAAAAACAGACGCGAGCCAAAAATGGCATTCACCTCGAAACAGTCATGAGAAAAATGCTTCCTGTTGAGAAAAGCGAGAGCCTTCAAGGTGATTGAACGGAATCTATTCCTCATGCTTTTCGGGACCTGCCCTCATGGGAAATAGGATGCGCTTACCTGCCCTGCTCCTGTGCCTGTTTCTATCAGCCTGTATCAGCATTCCGACACCAGCTGAACGAACACAATCTGCAGAGCAGCTGGTAGCATCTCACGGTTGGAAATCACAACTCCTGAAGACGAATGAGTATGATCTTGTCGCGTTTTCCCCAATGCCAATGCCTGCTGGTGAAATCCTGACCGTCTATATCGAGGGTGATGGCTTTGCATGGATATCATCATCTCAACCATCCAGTAATCCCACGCCAATTAATCACCTGGCACTGAAACTGGCTCTTGCAGATCCGCTTGGCGATCCGGTCGCCTACCTGGGTCGACCATGTCAGTATGTAAACAATGATAAACGCTGCAAGCAGAGTGCATGGACCAACAGGCGCTTTTCCCGCCAGATGATCAATGCATCCAGCCAGTCTATCGACCAGTTAAAACAGCAGTCAGGTGCAAGCAGGCTGAGACTGGTCGGGTTCTCAGGTGGCGGTGCCGTCGCGGCCCTGCTGGCTGCACAGAGAAATGATGTTTCCATGCTGATCACAGTTGCAGGAAATCTTGATCATAAGACATGGAGTAAACATCATCGTTTAACGCCTCTCAGAGGCTCATTGAATGCCGCTGACGCATGGCAGGATTTACAAGCGATACCACAAATACATTTTGTCGGAGGCAAGGATAAGAGTGTGCCGCCAATGGTTGCTAACGCGTATCGCTCACGCTTCCCTTCATCCAGTAAGCCGAGCATTCAGTTACTGCCAGAATTTGGTCACCACTGCTGTTGGGTGAATGAATGGCCTCGTCTTGCCAGGGCGACAATTGAGTGAAGTGATTTGAAGCAAAGGAGCAATTCCGGAAAACAAAAAAGGTCGTCCACTGGACGACCTTTTCTGAAGATGGTGCCGAAGGCCGGACTCGAACCGGCACGGCTCACGCCACTACCCCCTCAAGATAGCGTGTCTACCAATTCCACCACTTCGGCAAGAGGAGCGCATTCTATGTGATTCTGTGAAAGATAGAAAGAGCTAAAAACTAAATAATTGTTATTGACCGGGCTTTTCTTCAGGGACTGCAGGCATCTCGGTCTCAACTGCTGCAGCCGGCACTTCAATTTCTGCTGCAGGGATAGTATCGGCAGCAGAAACAGGCGATTCAACAACAGGCGCAGGTACAGGTGATACAGGTGCTGCTGGTGCAGCAGGAATTGCTGCCTCACCACCGCTTTCCTCTGTCATGACAGAGTCATCCATGAGGTTGGTGGTGTCAGTCGCCTGAATAGCAAACCAGGCCAGTGTCATTGCCAGCACGAACCAGAATGCAGCAAGAATGGCAGTTGCACGACTTAGAAAGTTTGCAGAGCCCTGGGATCCGAAAACAGTCGCGGAGGCGCCGCTTCCAAACGCAGCACCCATATCAGCACCCTTGCCGTGCTGAATCAGCACAAGGCCGACTACGCCAAGCGAGACAAATAGAAAAACAACAATCAGTATACTTTCGAGACCCATGGATTTACCGTTTTTGGTTCATTCAGCCCTGGTTTGCAGCCCGGGCAATAGTAAGAAAATCATCCGCCTTGAGTGATGCACCACCAATCAAGCCGCCGTCAATATCCGGCTGTGACAGCAACTCTGCTGCATTACCGGCATTCATGCTGCCACCGTAAAGAATCTGTACCTTTTCAGCTACAGCCGCATCTGCGGCAGCAACACGACCACGAATAAAGGCGTGTACATCCTGCGCCTGTTCAGGTGATGCCGTTTTACCGGTACCAATCGCCCAAACCGGCTCATAGGCAATAACGCCCTTGGCCATGCCTTCGGCACCAACACGCTCAAGTACTGCATCAATCTGGCGTGCAACAACATCTTCAGTGATGCCCTGCTCGCGCTCTTCAAGCGTTTCACCAATACAGAAGAGTGGAACCAGGCCATTGTTGATTGCCTGTTCAAACTTCTCGGCTACCAGTGCATCACTCTCTGCGTGATAGGTACGACGCTCAGAGTGTCCGATGATTGCGTACTTGCAGCCAAAATCCAGCAACATGGATGCCGCGGTTTCACCTGTGTATGCACCAGAGTCCTGAACAGATACATCCTGTCCACCCCAGGTTACAGCACTGCCTTCCAGGCTCGACTGGACGTCGGCGATATAAATAGATGGTGCACAAACTGCAACTTCAGCAGTGTTCACATCGCCCATACCTGTTTTGAGACCATCCAGCAGGGTCGCGATACTCTTGCGAGAACCATTCATCTTCCAGTTACCGGCAATCAGCGGCTTACGCATAACTCTTCTCCACTCTGCTGCAGACTATGTTTATTATTTAGCACCGGTCTGCAGGTATTTAATTTATGTATTTAATTATGGTGCCCGGGGCCGGACTCGAACCGGCACGGCCGCAATGGCCGACGGATTTTAAGTCCGTTGCGTCTACCAATTTCGCCACCCGGGCAGATTGATATCGAAAAAATATGGAGGCTGAGCCCGGAATCGAACCGAGGTCCACGGATTTGCAATCCGCTGCATAACCACTCTGCCACTCAGCCATTCAGTATAAACAAGGGCTTACGATTCCCCTCTATACTTTGAAGGCGCGAATCTTAGCACATAGTGCACCCTATGTGCACCTGAAATTACAGCATTTTCGTGGTTCTGCTCGGGAGGTTTTGGCTAAGCCTGTACAACCCCCTAAATCCGTGGACATCGGTTCAATTCAGACAGAGTGTAGATGGGTTAAGATAACCATACGCTCCATCACGATAACTCCTTGATTTGGATATCAGAATGCCAGAAGAAAATGCTATCCGTCATATCGAATCACTGTTAGAAAATCTATGTTTATCTTTTGAGTAAAAAACTGTATTTCGTGTTTTCACAATCAGAGAAGGAGAAAAAGTCAGATTTGATATTGGTCGACGACTGATTGCTCCAGCATGGCAAGCGATCCCTTCAGAGCTCAGGGCTTCAATTCTCATCAACGGTGAGTCAGTCATTGAGGCAGATTTCAACTCTATGGCATCTACCCAACTCTATGCACGAGCCAATATTGCTCCACCTGCTGGGGGATCTTTTCACACTTGACAATGTAGACCCTATGTTCTGTCCTGTCATCAAGAAGATCATGAAACCGCGATTAACTCTTCAGACACCAATAAAGACTAACAAATCACGCTCTACATTATTTTTCGCGTCTCGGAATCGACTGGAATTCTTCTTCAAATTTGTCAGCAGTCATAGGCTTTCCGAAATAGTAACCCTGGAACTGTTTGTAACCATATTCTATTAATAACCTGAATTGCTCTTCTGTTTCCACACCTTCCGCAAGTACATCCATACCAAATGACTCACCGACCTTGGCAATGGTCTTCACGATTGATTCATTGTTAGCATTGACACCAAGGTCATCAACAAAGCTTCTGTCAATTTTGATTATGTCAACCGGGAGCTTCTTAAGATATGAGAGGGAAGAATAGCCTGTACCAAAGTCATCCATTGCAATACTGATACCTGTTTTTTTCAACTGATGCATCTTCTCAATAAGGGCATCCAGATCATCGTGCGCCATGCTTTCCGTGATTTCCAACTCAAGACGATCAGAATGTACACCATATTCATCTACGAGGAGATTTACCTGGCTGACAAAATCATCCTGCATGAACTCCTTAATACTGATATTCACTGCAAGCTTTAAATGCTTCATGCTGTCGTGTTGCTGCCACTGACTTAGCGTACGGCAAGACTCCGTCAAAATCCAATGTCCTACAGGTACAATCAGTCCGCTATCTTCACATACTGGAATAAACTCGGATGGCGAAATCATACCTCGTTCCGGATGCGCCCACCTGACCAGGGCTTCCATTCCTATGATGCGGCCCTCATTGTCTACTTGTTTCTGGAAGTAAAGAACAAACTGTTTTTTCTTTAGTGCGATACGGAGATCAGATTCCATTTGACTGCGTTTTTCAAGTGAGGCCTGCATTTCCGGATCAAAGAAACGTAAACTGTTTCTACCCCGTTTCTTTGCTTCGTACATTGCCACGTCCGAACTGCGGAATATTTCATCAATACTGACTTCATTTCCATAATACATCGTAATACCTAGACTTCCAGTACAGACGTAGCTCCTCCCTTCCAATATGTGTGGCTTAGCGAGGATTCTTATCAGGTTTTCTCCAATATGCCTGGCATATTGCATTGCCCGATTACCATCGCTTTCCAGCTCATGCAAAATGACAACAAACTCATCTCCTCCAAGTCTTGCAACAATATCGACTTCGCGAAGAGCGGTTGTCAGTCTATTAGCGACCTCTTTGAGTAGTACATCGCCCTGTTCATGTCCTAATGTATCGTTGATAATTTTAAAGTTATCCAGGTCGATAAACATCAGTGCGCCAAACATATTAGAGCGTTTGCTTTCCACCATGGCACGTTCAAGATATTCAACAAGCCTTCGTCGATTAGGAAGCCCTGTTAGTGGGTCGTAGTAGGCAAGTTCAAGTATCTGGTCCTGAGCTTTCTTGACTGACGAGATGTCTGAGAATATAGAAACGTAATTCGAAACCTGCCCATTCTTATCACTAACACTCGTGATGGTAGCCCACTTCGGATAGACCTCTCCATTTTTCCGTCTGTCCCAAATCTCACCTTGCCAACAGCCATCTTGATTAATGCGCTCCCACATATCATGATAAAAATCAGCGGAGTGACGACCTGACTGCAAGATGTTGGGATTCTTGCCAATCACCTCTTCCCGGCTATAACCCGTGACCTTGGTGAAGGCATCATTGACCCTTAGGATATCGCCCTGGGAATCAGTAACGAGCATTGCCTCATGGGAGTCAAATGCAGTAGCCGCAATCTGCAGCTCCTGTTCAATTGCACTGCGTTCGGTGATATCTGCAATTGTCGCAACGACATAACGCTTGTCATCCAGTCGCATTGGACTAATGCCAATCTCTACGGCTATTTCAGAACCGTCCTTGCACCGTGCGGTGAGATTGTGGTTCTCCCCCATTATTCTAGGCTTTGAATCTTTTCGATTCAGATAATTGACATAGTTAATTCGATGATCTGGGATGAATTTTTCAGGCATGAGCAGTTCCACTGACTGTCCAAGTATCTCATCCTCGTCGTAGCCAAACATTAAAAGTACAATCTTGTTTACTCTAACAATCTGGCCATTCGTATCAGCTACGATGATGCCTTGAGGAGTCGATTCGATGATATGGTTTGCATAGACCTCACTTCTCTTCAGCTCCTCATATAGTGTTGCAACCTTTTGCTCCTGAGATGTGATCCCTTTCAGCATGTATTGAAAAGCGCTGACGAGGTATCCAACCTCGTCAGAAGTTCCTTTTGGAAATTCGATATCGTGTCTACCTTCAGCAATCGCCGAGGCGCCATTAGTTAATTGTGTGAGTGGAGAAAATATTTTCTTCAACATGACATACATAATGATGCCAAGTAGAAACGTGAGTACAAAGAATCCAAGCAGCATCAGGTTTCGAAATGCCACAGTTTCATTCTCAATAAGGGACTCCGGAAAAGAATAAATCAACAACATATATCTGTCCGGTCTATCTTTGTCGAAGTAAACCTTGCCTGCAACTGCGTGTAACAAGTCTTCTTGTTCTAAATGGCTATGGGTTGACACTAGTTTGTCTTTTTTCTGACTTAGATTATGTAAATCCGTTGATGGCATTTCATCTTGCCAGCGGTAGCGCTTACCCAAATCGAAGCCAAAGGTTTTCTCAGGGTAAGGATGAACAAGAAAATCACCCTCCTGATTGCTGACATAGCCCGCGGATTCAACTCACTAGTGCAACGGATGGGTTAATCCCGAAAAATACTTGATTGGGCGTTTTAATGCCAAGACATTTTCGGGGACGATTGTTCAGT
>NZ_MPQG01000010.1:0-93843 GCF_002020255.1 Solemya velum gill symbiont
GCTATCGCCCTCCAGCTCCTGAATCCATCATTCCACTGGAGCTGAAACCGGCGATGAACTAACATTCAAACTGGACCACTTGTTGGGGGCAGGTCACAGGCATCGATAAAGGCGTGAGTAGCGTAGCCAAACAGGCTGAATCGATAAACAAGGCTGAAACGAATCCCTTTACGCCGCGTAACGACCAGGTGCATCAAAATCGCAACGATCAGTGCGCCAATAGGGATAAAAACAAGGGAATGAGTAAATTGACGATGATATTCAAGAAACAGCAAAGAGTCTGTTTCTGAGTGAATCAGGAAATCAAGATCAGCGGCCATCCCTGCCAAAAAACCGACAATTGCAGCGATTTTTGCAGAGGCTTTGGTACTAACAGATTGAGCCAGGCTGGCACCAAGGCCTCCCTGTGTGAGAGGGTCCATTCATTCTCCCGAGTAAATCAAACGCATTTTGAATCAAGCCATTGATTGTTACACATGTTCCAGCATTTAAACCCTGTAAATTGCCTTGACCAGTTTCAATGGGGATCAATAGCCACTGACATAACGTTTGATGTCGAGAATCGGGGTGTCAGCGAATGCATCGATATGGTCTATCTAAACAATATTCCCCTTTACTGACAATATGTTACAGCGAGTCAGGGCGATCAGGTTGGGGCGAACCGGAGCTCGCGTTGCAAATACACCCTTCAATGGATTCACCGGGTCGCCGAACGGATGTGCCTGGAGAATCGAACGCTGCTAAGGATTGTCATTTCGGTCAAACCACCAGAGCACCCAGATCGATTTCAACTCGTCGACGCCGAGTAGCGCATCCTGGTATTCCTTGTTGATTTCCAGGGTTGTCGTACCATTCGATTTACGCACCCAGCCAATTGGTTGCACTTGATATTGAATAGCAGTGTTGGATTGTGGTTCGGCGACCAGCTGCTGCTGTGAAAGCGAAAAGGCTAGCACCATCATGACTACCAGCGTGAACGAAAGGGCTTTCATTTTCTCCTCCTGCTTAAGCAATAACTCCACACCATCTTAGCAAGTTTATTTTACGTACCTGTAACCGCTTATTTTGCACGGATTTCAAATCGAAAGGTTTATACAATTAACGATACACTCTTAACATAGCCACGTTAGTGGTTCACTAATCCATTACAGGAGAGATTCCATGAAAATAAATGTTGGAAGTGTTGATCGTGTTCTTCGTGCATTAGTCGGTATCGCCTTGATCGCCTGGGCCGTAACGGGCGGGCCTGTCTGGGCATGGATAGGTGTTATTCCCCTGGCCACTGCCCTGTTCAAGTTCTGTCCGGCTTACGCAATCCTTGGGATTAATACTTGCAGGAAGTAGTAACGAAGCTGGTTTTGAATCTACTGGATATGAAATAGCCTTCCCGGAAGCCGGGAAGGCTTTTCTTTAACGTACCAGAGTTTTTTTACGCATTAGCTGATCCCCCCATTGATAACTGGCCAGACCGGCCAGTATTACCCCTGTACCAAGCATTTCTATCGCACTGATTCTTTCATGGTTAAGCCAAGCACCAAGAAGCAGTGCCAGTACCGGTGTAACCATGGTTGCCAATCCGATTGCTGTTGCAGAAATCTCCCGTAATACGTAGTAGTACAAAACAAAGCCAAATGCCGTAGCCACAGCTCCGAGGTAGAGTATTGACCACAAGGCGCGTTCACTGATCTGCACATCCGCATCTGCATCGTTGAATCCGTAACTGACCCAGAAAAGAGGTACGGCCACCAGTAATGCACCCGTGGTGGTTTCCAGTGGATGCAGCCCTGCATCAATACGCTTGATCCACACAGCACTCAGAGAATGGATTACCACCGATACTCCCACCGCAAGCAGGCCAATATATTGTTGATTCCCAAGCCGCAGACTCTGTTCGAAAACCAGCCACAATCCGGAAATGCCAAGCAACATGCCTGTCCCCCTGAACAGTGTTAACCCCCTTTCATGGAGAATCAGGGCTGCAAACAAACCTGTCACTACCGGTGTCAGCCCAAAGACGACCGAAACCATGCCGGAAGGGATAAATTGTGCGCCCCAATAGACCGAGCTCATCGCCCCCCAGATTCCCAGTCCTGCCGCAAGATAGGTTTTTCGCGCAGCTGCATACCAGCGCATACGACGGCTCATCAGCGCCACCAGTACCAGGCAAACAAATACGCCAAGCAACATACGTGTACTTACTCCAAGCCAGGGCCCGATGCCCTCGCTGCTCCATTTAATTGCCAATGGCGTTGTTGTCCAGATTAATACCATCCCCAGGTATGCGGCCGGCACAGACATCTCTTCCTCCTGATTTTCGAAAGGCCAAAAATAAAAAAGGCCGCAGCTACTGAAAGCTGCGGCCTTTCCCAGAATCGGGGTGTTAAATCGATCTATGAAAGCACACAGCCACCAGTAAGCCAGCGCATAGCGCGGCCCACGTGAATAACCAGGTTTTGTGCTTTTATCGAAATCATGGGTCTCAGTGTAACTCTGTTTCTCTTGAAATCAACACTCTTTTATCAGTGTTCCAGTTCAGGATCAGCCGACCAGGTCATGTAACTCTGGCGAATTATTAGAAGAGCCGCTCCATTTATCACGTATTTTTTCTCGAATCACTTTACCACTCATACCTTCTGGCAAGTGATCCAGGAAAATCAGTTTCCTCGGTAACTTATAGTCACTGATCCTCTTTCCCAGGTGCCTCAGTATTTCGTCACTTTCTGGAACAGCAGCATTATGAGTAATAAACGCCCATGGTACTTCTGACAAACTATGAGTGTATTCATCCTGTACACGCATACCTATAACAACACAGCCACGGACACCCGGGACTTTCAATATCTCTTGTTCAATCTCGACAGGTGAAACAGTATCACCTGAGTGTAAAACGATTAAGTCCTTTTCTCTTCCAATAAACCAATAAATACCATTGACATCTTTAAGTGCTAAATCCCCACTCTTGACCCAGCCATCCAAAACGCTCCTCTGCGTCATGTCCGGATCATTCAGATAGCCTTCCATTTGCTTTGGACTTCGGGCATAGATCTCTCCAACCTCTCCTTCTTTCACTTCATTACCTTCCTGATCTAGCAGTTTAATCTCCACTCCCGGTGCTGGTCTTCCCAGTGCTTCACTAATATCAGGGTCAGGAGAGTTGTGAATTATCATCCAGCTCAACTCGGTCATTCCATAACTGGCAGAAAGCGTTTTGCCCGTAATTGAATAGTATTTTTCCTGCACGGTACTCGTCACCCTGTCTGCACCTACAGATGAGAACTTGATATTTTTAAAACTGGAAGCCTTTATCAAGGGGTGCATGAGAAGTTTTTCAAATGCAGATACAACCATGATCAAGTGTGTTGGCTGTATATTATTGATTGTATGCGAGAGACAACTGACTTCATACGATTGCATGAGTACGAAACTTGAACCTGTACTGAGAAAGGCGAGCGCTTGATACAGGCCAACACTATGCACAAGTGAAGATGCCACTATGGCCACACTATGCTCATCAATTTCTGCGCACTCGATACGCCCTTGAATGATATGCATTAAGGATGATCGCGAGATCATCACACCTTTCGATTGTCCTGTTGATCCCGAGGTATGTAATACGAGTCCAATAGATTCCGGACCGACTGGACGATTCACATGACTGATATTAGCGCGAGATTCTTTCATCCCTGGCAGCATTGGGTGTAGCACTCCATTCTCAATACCCCACACCTGGTCCAGCTCAACATCATCCAATTCATTCAGAATCTCATCATCTAATTGATTGTTGAGAACAATCAAATGCCGGCAAGCAGATTTCCTGAGTATCGATTTAACCTCCGGAAATTTATAATCATGGTGAAGAGGCATGGAGATCACGCCTGCTTGGAATCCTGAAATATAGGCGTAAAGTAATTCCGGGCAGTTTGGTAGCCATAGTGCAACAAGTTCATTTGACTTGAAGTAACGCCTGTATTGAAGCGTTAACTGACTGACTGTCGTAGCAACATCCTGGTATGTATGTTGCCTGTCATTAAAAGCAAATGCGGTTTTCTTTGGTGTATTTCGGACTGCCCTACCTGGTAAATCAGATAGATCAAAGGAATCACTTTTATTCTCCGGCATATTCATCCATCCATTCCAAATATATTAAGAAACAGTCATGAATTCTTTTTTGACGCCTCCCCTCTGTGACCCGGGCTCGACATTCCCGAAAAACACTTTCATTGACTCCGCCAGGGGGCGTGAATTCGGTACTGCCATCCATGCTCGATATAATTGCCTTTGATTATGTAACTCTTCACCATTAATGAACTCTGTACGAGAGTGCAAGAGAACATGGTTATTCACGAACATCACATCACCCTCTTGAAAGTGCCTGCGATATTGCCAGTTCTCCTTATCATTGATATATCGATCAAACGTATCGAGTGCATCAATCTGACTCTCAGACATTTGAGCGACGCCTGGAAAATTTTGTGCCCGATCAGTGTAAAAGCGTGAATACCGGCAACAGATTTCGCCGTCTCTCTCGCTAAAAACCGGAGCAGACCAGGTTCTGGGTAACGTAGTCGCTTCTGTATTGCGCCCTTCCGGGTACATATAATCCTGCCAGGCGTTAGCAAAATCCTGGTAAAGAATAGTGAGCTGATCAGGACAGGTACGCAGCATTTCATTATGTATCGCTACGGCACTGGCCAGGATTGTCTCCCCACCCGATAGAGGTGTTCTTCTGCATAAGAATCCGACAACATCGCAGCCGTCATTATGAACTGGAAGACCAAGATGGTGCTTGCTTCCACGACGTTCATATAAATTAGCCTGACCTTCATCCTGTATAGGCTGTAGTAGCTCCCCCATTACTGTTTGTGGTTGGGGTGTGCCGATGTAGGAAAGCATACCGCCATACATAAGGCGGGAATCATCTTCACTGCAATCAAGTGGGAAATTCTGAAATAGTACAACTCCACAACCTTCCTCCAGGTCTAATTGTGCTTGCTCGAGTAACGGACCTAAAGTGGGCAAGATAAAATTATCCTTCGAGGGTAACAATGTACCTTCTCGCACTTTTTGGGCCAATCCGTTCGTTGCGACGCTCTCTTTGAATTGCAGCAAGGCATTCTTGAGTTCATTTTGATGTGGTTCACTAAGCACATGAATCCAGGATGTATCTTCTTCTAACTGGGACACTGTCCATGCCGCAGCACAATTGAAAGAGTGCATTGATCTATTTCTCACGAGATGATGACAAGGTAGTTATATTTCTGTTTTCTAAATAATTACACACTGAAAACATATCTTTATATTTTACCGTCATCATGCAGATTCCTCAAACTACCGTATACAGCCCCCTCATAGCGAACTGCTGTTCCTGAATACCTATCCTGGAGTCCATTTCTACCAGACTCTGTTTTCCCATATGAGCCCTATAACTAAATATTATTATTTACCGGACAAATAGAAGTAAAATCATATGTACTAATACTTCAATCCTGTTTTTTTCATTGACTTATGGCTATTACACGAATTCTTGAGCATAAATGGTTCCACAATTTCATCATTGCAGTCATCATTTTTAACGGCATCATTCTAGGCTATCAGACCTCAAAAGGACTCAGCGAATCAACCATCCGGCTACTGGATGTGCTGGATATGGCATGCCTCGCTATTTTCGTTATTGAAATAGTAATGAAGCTCTATGCCTACCGCCTCTCTTTCTTCAAAGATGGCTGGAACAACTTTGACTTCATCATCGTTGCGATAGCCCTGGTTCCTACCACAGGTGGCCTGGCGATCCTCCGAGCATTCCGTATTTTCAGGGTGTTGCGCCTGGTTACTACCGTCGATTCAATCAGGCGTGTCGTATCGGGCATGTTGCTCGCAATACCAGGTGTCGGGTCAGTCGGCGTATTACTTGTCATTGTTTTCTATATCGGCGCTGTTATTTGCACAACGCTGTTTGGTGACACATTCCCTGACTGGTTTGGCAATATTGGACAATCCATGTACACCCTGTTCCAGGTTATGACTTTGGAATCCTGGTCAATGGGAATAGTCAGGCCGGTCATGGAAGTATTCCCTTACGCATGGATTTTCTTTATTCCATTTATAACAGTGACGACTTTCACTGTATTAAACCTCTTCATTGGAATTATCGTTGATGCGATGGCAACAATTAAAGAACAGGATCAAATCAAAAAGGCGAAGGAGAGTGATGTCGATGAACATATTTACGTCATACAAAAAGATATTGCAGCCTTGAGAGAGCACCTTGACATCTTGATTAAGGACGTAAAGAGATAACTGTCAGTTCAAGTCTGGCAGGGGTCTATGTAAAACCATTAGGTGACATCATGAAATTAAGTCGTAAAAACACATCGTTTGAAAAATCCGGTGAAAAGTATCTCATCTCGGAGATCGAGTCTGTTACGAAAATAAACCCAACCATATTCGATAGGATTGCTGGCTATTTTGGCATGGCAATTGCCGTTATTGGTGTACTTTCGTTTATGTTTGGCGAGTTCCTTCTGGCTGTAATCTTTGTCGTGACTGGCGGATTATTAGGCTTCAAATCGAATTTCGGTCATGTTGAATACCAGGTAAAAATGGCCGATCAGGATAATATTGAATTTAATAAAGAGGACTTCGAGAAACTCAAGAAGGGAGTTGAAAATAATTCTCAGCACCTGGTGATGACAGAAGAGAAGAGAAAGGGTGGTATCTGGCCGATTATCAACTCCTCATTAATCGTGGTGGTCGTTGGCTATTTTTCCCTCACAATATTGCTTCATTCAGATTGCACTGGTGATTGTGTTGATGGTCATGGTGTCTTTGTCTGGAGCAACAGTGATGAGTATGCCGGCCAATGGCGTAACGGAATGAGACATGGACAAGGCTCCTTTCTTTGGGCAAATGGGAATAAATATGTTGGTGACTGGGTTAATGACAAAAGAACTGGTCAAGGCACTTTTACCTGGTCTGACGGAACCATATACATCGGTAAGTTTTTAGAAGACAAAATCACTGGCCATGGTACGAAAACATATACAGATGGAGACAAATATGTCGGAGACTGGCTTGATGGAGAACTATACGGTCAGGGGGTATATACATGGATAGAGGGCGATGAATATTCAGGCGACTGGGTAAGAAACGATCACTCTGGACATGGTACGAAAACCTGGGCAGACGGAGATAAGTATGTAGGTGACTGGCTAAATGACGAGAAACATGGCTATGGTGTCTACACATGGCCGGATGGCTATCAATATGCAGGTGATTGGGTGAATGGTGAAAAGACTGGCCACGGCACATATACCTGGCCAAGCGGCACAATATACGAAGGTGATTTTTTAAAGGGTGATATAACCGGCCACGGGACAAAGACCTGGACAGATGGAACTAACTATGTGGGAGAGTGGCTTAATGACAAAGAACATGGCCATGGCACTTACACATGGTCAAGTGGCAACAAATATGTAGGTGAATGGAAGGAAGGAAATCAACACGGGCGTGGAAAGAAGATCTGGAATGACGGCGACGTAGAGTATGGAGAATGGAGAAATGGTGAGAAAATTGATTAGCTTGTGCGGAATGCTAGTCCGTATACGATAAGATATGTACAAGCAAACCTGTTTATGAAAATAATCGTGTTGTAACTACTTGGTCCCTTAACTGGAAACCACACCTATATCGCTCATGAAAATTGTCAAATGATACATTTCGTCACGACCAAATTGCACGGCTATACAGTGACCAATCTAATCGATAGACAGGGTGCTGAGCTCTGTAAACACTGGAACTATGAGAATTTGTTTGCACAGACGGACTTACCACAAGGAACCTGGATATTCACAGATCATGAGCGACTTTTCCCCACAACCTTGCAAGGCGCGGCGTTCATCGCAAAACAACTGCAACTCAGAGGTGACCGGGTATTGAATAATCCGGCATTAGTGCGCAGCCGATATGAAGTGCTCCGCAGGTTACAGGAAGCCGGGATAAACCGATTTTCTGTTTACAGAGCTGATTCAAACCCTCAGCCGCGTCGGTTTCCGGTATTCATCCGCAATGAGCATAACCATTTGTCCGATGGAATATTTCTGATCCAGGACCAGGAGGAGTTGGATGAAGAGCTTGAACTCATGGAGTCAAAAGGTATACCACTGATCGGCAAACTGGTAATCGAATATTGCGGAGAAGAGTTCCTTCCAGAAACATGGCGCCGCTTCTCATCCTATTGCATCGGAGGAAAAATTATCAGCCACCATACGGGCTTCGACGATCAGTGGATCGTCAAGGACGGCTTTGATGCAGAGAAATTGGAGAATCATCCAGACAGGGAGGAGTTGCTGTCTATGGAAAGGAATTTTGTTATGCAAAACCAGTATGACGAAATCCTGCGGGAAGTCTTTTCGATCGCACGAATCGATTATGGCCGCGCCGATTTTTCGATATATGATGGACAAATCCAGGTTTTTGAAATCAATACGAATCCAATGCATGGCCGTGAAGAAGAAGTTCTGGCTCAAAGCCATCCCGGCAGACGAGATACATTAATAAGAAGCGAAGACATACTCCAGCAGGCAATCAAGGGGCTTCACGGCAACAGCCTCGATACACCCGGGCAATCAACGGGAAATTAATGCTCGAATTAAGCCTGTCAGATCAATTCACTTTCAATTCCAGGGAATACCGGGGCTTACTCAGGAACGCACAGGCAACTCCTTTTCAACACCCTGAATGGCTGTCTTCATACTACCGCTATCTTGTGGCACATCCTGAGAGTACGGCGATGGTGATCCTGGGCCACTCAAAGAGTACCGGAGAGCTTCAACTGGTTGTTCCGTTAGTAAAAAGGTTGTCAGAAAATGGATGCATTATCGAATCCGCCTATTCGGATGTGACGGACTATGCATGCCCGGTGGTGCATACAGGTTTACTTGCCAACCGGGAAGCACTCTCTTCTCTCCCGGGTGATCTGATCAAGCTATTAGGGCCACACAAGCTCCTTCATATACAACCGGTGCGAGAAGAAGAGTTGCCATTATGGAAACTCTTGATACGCCAATCTCCCGTCAAACTTGACTATGGCAGGCACCAGGTCACCCCGTCCCTGCCCTTTAGCCCATGGCGTGATCGAAACTTCGGCAAGGCGAGACGCAGCCAGCTGGATAGAAAACTCAGACGCCTTGAGGATCGAGGTCATGTTCGCCTGGAGATTGTCCCCACATCACATGCTGCTGGGGCGATCGAATGGGCACGCAGGCATCGGGAAGACCGTTTTCCAGACGATCCGATTCAGCGACCGGAAACACTGAGATTTTATAGTGAGATCGCCTCATCCGGGGAAGCTGCATCATTCACAAGAACATACCGTCTTAGCTGTGGAGGCGATACAGTAGCTGTCTGTTTCGGGATAGTTGATGAAATGCAGTTTTATTACCTGGTCCTGGCATGCGATTATCATAATTACGCAGCCCACTCTCCCGGTACGCTCATACTTGATCTCGCAATGGGTGACTGGGTTTCAGGTGGCGGGAAAATATTTGATTTTACGATTGGTGACGAGGCCTATAAGAAAAACTTCCGCTGTGACAAGAGCCCCATGTATGAATTCATGGTCCGAACAGATTAACCGGAAAGAGTAGCGGGAATGAATAGTAGTGAGCATGTCATTTGCGTGGTTGCACACCCGGACGACGAAGTCCTTTGGTTCGCCTCGATACTTAAAGAGGTGGATAAAGTCATATTCGTTTTTAATGACTGTGCCGATGCGCCCGGTATCGGCAACAAGCGTACGCATGCAATCGGCCAACTCCCCTATGACAATGTCACACTTGCGATACCGGAGGCTGGAACCTACGACCCCATGCATTGGAGGCACCCGAAATTGTCCGAATTCGGGCTGTACCTGGACCGGGACGCTGCTAGCAGAGAGACACTCCGGCTCTATGAGCGAAACTATCATTCGATTAAAACGCAACTGGAGAGTCTCATCCCGGAAAAGTCTATTGTCTATACGCATAACCCCTGGGGTGAATATGGTCATGCAGATCATGTTCAGGTCTATAGAGCCCTGAGTGATATACGCGACTCATTGCAACTAACTCTCAGGGTATCTCCTTATATCTCGGAACAGGCAGAACCACTTGCACAGCTATATACTGAAAGCAGCTCTTTGCCACCAGAAAGAAAGCCTGTCGATTCTGACTTCACGAACCAGGTTGTGGATATATACCAACGAAGTGGTTGCTGGACATGGGCAGACGACTGGAAGTGGGATGAGGAGATGTATCTGTTGCCTGAGCCCCAACTAGCTAAAGAGACAAATAGCCTGACAAATATGGTGAACAGTACCTATATCAAAAAAATACCTTCATCGGTGACCAAGTGAGTTTCTACATGAGCGGCATATTTCTCCCAAGATGAAAAGACGAATAAAAATAGGCTTCATCACTCTCTTTTACCCTCCGATAGGTGGTGGCGGCGAAATCTATCTGAAAAGAATGATCGAGGCCCTGGATCAATTCGACCTCTCTCTATGGACCTTGTCACCCGGTTCTGAAACTTTCTCTCAACCTAAAGATGACCACTACGACATCGAATATTATGGAGACAGCCCGCACATTGATTACACGACATTGGGGCACTGGTTCGAGGAGCACTACCAGGATATTTTCGCAACTATTCTGTCGTGGGTGAATAGATCAAACTGTGACCTCTTGATTCTGAATTCACCGATTACCTACTTTGATGAAACAAGAGAACTGGTTGATAAGCTCAGGGAAAAATGCCCGGTAGGCAGCATCTTGCATGATGTACCAGGAGAGTCATTTTCAAAGCTGATGGAAAGCTACGATAAATGTGAAGACTGGGAGCAATCACTCGCAGACACGCATCATGAACGCATCCATATATCCAAAGCCAGGGAGTTTGGAGTATTTGCCTCCCCGTTCCAGATAGGAACAGACTTCACCATCTACAACAGTGCATGGGCACGGGAGTTCTATGACCCGGAAGGAGAGATGAAAAATATCATCTTCCACCCACTGGTCAAACAGACAGACGAAGAACCCGAACTCGATTTGAATCCTGTGGATTTTACAATCGTCAATCCCCTGCCCATGAAAGGGGGAGCTCTTTTTCTCGCATTAGCGAATTTTCATTTTCGAAACGATAAAATACGGATATTAGGAGGTGGTTACAATTCAGCCATGCTGCAATTGGAGCCCTATCTTCGTCCTGTTTCATCCGGTTTCTACCACGGAAAGATGAATGGGAATATCGAGGTGCTGGATTACGTTAGTAACATGTCTGAAATCTATCGCAATACCAGGGTACTACTCCATCCGACACGGATTGAAGGCTATGGAATGACCGCTGCAGAAGCACTGCTTGAAAATTGCCTTGTCGTCACGACTGATATACCCGGTGTTATTGAAGGCGTAGGCAATGCGGCATTACAGATGCCATACTTCGCAACTCCCCAGGAGTGGGCTGACGCGATTTCAGACATGATAAAAAACCGTGAAGAATGGAAAACAAGAATAGCTGAAAGGGTCAGGCTCCTTAAAGATCGACAGGCCAGGGAGGTCGTTGAGCTTGAGAGATTCCTGGCACATATCGTACAAGATAGTTAATTGGTGACCTTATGAACAAAACGATTGAACGCTTCGAAACCGGCCCACGTATGTGCCGAATTGTTAAACATAATGGAACGATCTATTTATGCGGCCAGGTTTGTAAAGATGCCACCCAGGGTATCAAGGAACAAACCGAGAGCATGCTGGAGAAAGTGGATACTCTTCTTGAACAGGCTGGCAGCGACAAGGAGCATATTCTCTCCGCAACTATCTATATCAAGGACATGCAAGATTTCGCTGCAATGAATGAGGTCTGGGACAACTGGATTCCCGAGGGCCATGCCCCGGCACGTGCATGTGTTGAAGCATCCATGGCACGTGATATTCTACTGGTAGAGATATCTGTTGTTGCAGCTGAAAAGTAGCTTTCGTAGCTGAATCCGCCCTAACTACCCGGTCGGAAACCTGTCGGCTCGAAATGGCTCGATGGGAAGGCTGCTTTGCCCATCCAGAATCAGTTCACTGAGGATGCGCCCCACCACAGGTGATAACTGGAAACCGTGGGCAGAGAAGCCGAACGCGTGAAAAAGCCCCGGCGCATTGATAGATGGTCCGATTACCGGAATATGATCCGGTGTAAATCCCTCGATACCAGCCCAGAAACGTACAATTCGTGCATCTGCCATTTGCGGGAATAGCGTTGTCACAGTTCGTGCACTTTCGGCCATCGTCCTGTAATCAATCTCTGAGCGTTCATTGACCATATCCAGCCTGGCCATATGTGCACCGCCAATAATGACGGTGCCATTCTGCATCTGTTTGAATGAGAGCTTGCGTGATGCTGCACCCACAACCGGATCAATAAAGTGAGGCAGGCGTTCAGTGACCATCAGAGTCGGAGCACCAGGTTTGACAGGAATCTGATCACCGATAGTACTGGCCAGCCTGGCACCCCAGGCACCAGAGGCATTCACTACGACGGGGGCCCGAATCTCCCCCATGTGCGTCGAAGCAAGCCAGTTATCACCCTCGCGTTCAAGCGCATTAAGTGCGGTATGACTGTGGAAATCTGCACCAAGTGATTCGGCCTTGCGGCGGAACGCGGTAGTCGCGTGGTAGGGCCTGGCAAACCCGTCATCTTCACACCAGAGTGCACCAAGGCAATGCGGGGCGAGCGCGGGGACAAGCTCATAAAGCTTGTCACGATTAATCATCTGTTCGTGCTCATAACCCAGCTCACGCACTAAAGCAGCTCGTGTCTCCAGCAGTTCCATATCTGCATCACTTTCTGCCACCCGTACCTGGCCGGACAACTTAACATCACAATCGCTGTCCACCAGTTCCTGTATATGCGACCAGATTCTTGATGCCTCTACCGTGAGCGGTATCTCAGCCGGGTTACGGTTGAGTTTGCGCAGGCCTCCGGCATTGACGCCGGAGGCATGACGGCCGGAGTGATCCTTGTCCAGCACGATACTCTTGACGCCACGCTTTGCGAGATAGAGTGCTGTGCAGGCACCCATCAGGCCCCCGCCAATAATCAGGACATCACTCTTCACTATTCTGCTCCATGCCCGCCAATTGCCCGATAGTGATCGGCTTGACCGGCGGACGTACCCGGTAGGGCTCGATATCGCGTGGATTGGTGCCGGTCTCGTAAGCGATCAACTGTGCGACCGAATCAGCACACTGGCGTCCCTGGCAGGGCCCCATTCCGCAACGGGTATGGAATTTCACTGCATTGGGGGTTTGATGTCCCTCTTCAAGCACCTTGCGAATATCACCTGCTGTCACCTCTTCACAACGGCACAGGATCTCTTCATCTGTGGGGTGCGTGAGCATTATGCTTGGCGGACGGAACATAGCATCCAGAAATGGGCGGATCAGGAGCTCGTCCTTCATCCAGCGCAGATCTTTCTTTGCCTTCTTATCTCGTTCGCCTTGGCTTATATGGCCCATCTGATGAATGGCATTGAATGCCGCCAGCCGACCGTTATGTTCGGCTGTACGTGCACCACCGATACCAGCATTGTCTCCAGCCACGCTGATACCCTTGATATCTGTTGCGCCCCACACATCATTGACGGGACGCCAGCATTGCTGCGCGGTGTTCCACTCGTGCGCACAACTCGCAGCACGACTCAGATGGGTTTGTGGAATGACGCCAAAATGAGTTAACAGCAAGGGTGTTTTGATCGAGTAGAGTTTGTTTCGGTGGATATAATCCACTGCCTGTACGTGTCCACCTCCAATTGCACGCAAATCCTTAACACCATGCCGGGTCAGTACACCTGCTGCCTTGAGGTCACGTTTATAACGCAGCCCCTTGGTAATATAGTGGTGTGCCAGCAGCGCTTTAGGTAAATAGGGTGCTGCACGTAACCAGTTACTCATTGGCTGTACATCCAGTACCGCCTTCACATCTACACCTGCATTCAGGTATTGCCATGCAAGCAGTAACAGAAGTGGACCTGAACCTGCCAGAACCACACCATCAGAGGGCACCAGGCCCGACTGCTTCAAAAGGATCTGTCCGGCACCGGCATTCATCACACCCGGCAATGTCCATCCCGGAAATGGAACCGGTCTCTCCTGAGCACCACCTGCAATGATGACCTGGTCAGCATGGATCAAGTGCGCCCTGCCCTGGTGAAGAACGCCCAGTTCAAGCTGGCCATTAAGGGACCACACAGAGGCATCACTAAAATAGTGCGTGTTCGATGAGCGCATCAGTTGCACCAGCTTTTCACCACGCTGATACTCACTACCGAGCAGTTCCGCACGTTGCGTCGGCATGGACTCGATATTTCGGTAAATCTGGCCTCCGGGTGCAGGCTGCTCATCCAGCAAGGCAGTTTCTATGCCATGTTCAGAAGCTGTTGTGGCCGCAGCCAGTCCGGCCGGACCAGCGCCGATAATGACCAGGGGGTAATGTGATTTCATTCACCGGCCCCGTGTTGGCGACGGATACGCATGCCTTCAGCTACCTTTATCATGCAGGCCTGGCGGTTTGGTTTACCATCGATTTCGACCAGGCAGTCGAAGCATACCCCCATCATGCAATAAGGAGCACGCGGCTTGCCGGAGATAGTTGTTGTGCGGGTATGGATCAGTCCGTGGGCAAGTGCGACTGCTGCGACACTCTCCCCAGCCGGTACCCGCACACTCGTGCCTTCTATCTCGACCATGACGGTCTCGGTGGGGTTCTCCTCAAGGCGTTTGAACATGATGTCGAACCATTTGAGGGGCGCAGTTGGCGCCCGGTATCAATCTACAGACGAATTTGTTTGGCTATGTCTGCATGCTCGAAAATCATGGATTTTTGCAGGTCCAGGGCCGTTCCGATGCCAGCTGACATAGCCCTATTATACATAGAGAGTCCAATAGCCACATCGATATAGGCCAGGCCAACAGCATTAAAATAGATACGTTCCTGATCATTTTCGCGCCCAACCTTGTGACCGCTGACCAGCTCATGCAAATCAGCATGGATTCTGTGGCTGTCGATATAGCCTTCCTTGTACATGCGGCTCAGCGTCTGCGTTCTATGGGTGACTGTCTCCCAGTCGTCGCAGACAATTTTATCACTCTGCAGTGCGACGTCATATTCATCTTCCCAGCCGCCAATATGGCTGTAAAAGGCACCCGGCTTGACCCAGCTGGCGTGTAGCAGTGGTGCCTGTGCGCTGGTTGCTGTAACCAGGATATCTGCCCCCTCCATGGCCTTCTTTCCATTCGTACGCGCAGCAATAAATTCCATATCCGGAAACAGGTGTGACAGCTCGTCTATAAATGCATCTTCCTCTTCCGGCAGCTTGGATGCGACACGGCACTGCTTGAGTGATGGACGCACAGTCTTCATGCCAATAAGGTGCATTTTGGCCTGCTCGCCGGATCCAATAAAACCAATCACCTCGGAATTCTCAACAGCCAGGTGCTTGGCAGCAATGGCGCCCATGGCCGCAACTCGCATGTTCGAGGCAAGGGTGCCCTCAACTACCGCAATGGGAAATCCGTGTTTGATCTCGGAGAGAAGGAAAATAGCTGAAAGGTTCTGTTTGTCGTGTTTTACCGGATTGTTTGGAAACACTGAAACCCATTTCACGCCACAGACCTTTTCGTCCAGCAGTGTCGCGGGTAGACAGTTGATTCGATCCTGGCTTGACTGGTTGAAAATCTGCACCACTTTCTCAGGAAACAGGACGCCACCTTCTTCATAGGAGATAAGGGTCTTTTCCGCTGTTTCGATAGCCATGCGCATATCAAAACAGCCTGCCTCCAGAAGGTCTTCCTGGGACAAATAGGTAAAACTGATTCTATGCTCGTTCATTGATCGAAACTCCCCCTGTTTTTTTGCCACGTACCGAATATCGCAGCATTATCTGAACATTATTTAATCAAGGCTTTTCTAGTGTCAAATCGAATCTCCCGCAGGGAAATTTCGATGCATCCTGATGTAAGAAAAATTTCATCCCGACAGTGCAAGAAAAGAGTAAATATAAGTCAAATGTCAATACCGAAAGTGATGTGTTGATGTAGCATTAAAAAGATTGGCGTTTAAAAAACTAGAGAGATCAACATTCATGAATGACACAGTAATTGACAAAATCTGGGCCTTCGGTTTTAACGAAGGCGATGGCAAAGACAAGAAACTTCTGGGTGGCAAGGGCGCCAATCTCTGCGAGATGACACAACTCGGACTGAATGTACCACCAGGATTCGTCATTACCACGGAAGCCTGCCTTGATTACCTTGATTCCGACGATGACGCCTTACCTTCAGATTTAATGGACCAGGTACGCCAGCAGATGCAGGAGGTTGAATCACTGACCGGCAAAAAATTTGGCGACCCTGAAGACCCGCTACTGGTATCGGTTCGCTCCGGTTCGGCAATGTCCATGCCCGGCATGATGGATACGATACTCAACCTGGGCCTCAACTCGGAGACGCTGCAGGGCGAGATCAGGCAGACCGGTGACGAGCGTTTTGGTTATGACTCCTATCGCCGCTTCATTCAGCTGTTTGGCAAAGTTGCTCTTGATATTGATGACGAAGAGTTTGACAAAGAGTTCGATGCCGTTAAAGAAAAGGCCAATGTTTCTGAGGATGTCGGTCTGTCAGCCGATAATCTGAAAGAGATCAGTGAACGCTTCTTACACGTGGTTTCCGAGCAGACCGGGCGACCTTTTCCCGAGGATCCTTACGAGCAGTTGGAGATCGCTGTCAAGGCCGTCTTTAACTCATGGATGGGGAAACGCGCAGTTGATTATCGCCGCGAATTCCACATCACACCAGACATGGCCCATGGCACAGCCGTCAATATCTGCACCATGGTATTTGGCAACAGGGGCGACGACTCGGCCACCGGCGTTGCCTTTACCCGTAATCCCGGCACCGGTGAAAACAAGCTGTTTGGTGAATACCTGATCAATGCCCAGGGCGAAGATGTTGTCGCCGGTATTCGTACACCAAAACCGATCGACAAGCTTGCCGGCGAAATGCCTGAAATGGCACGTCAGCTGGAAGAGTTACGCCAGAAGCTCGAAGAGCATTACTGTGAAGTTCAGGACTTCGAATTCACCATTGAGCGCGGCACTCTCTATTGCCTGCAGACACGTAACGGCAAAATGAATGCCGTTGCCATGGTCAGGACGTCGGTTGAAATGGAACAGGAGAAACTGATCGACAAGAAGCAGGCACTTCTACGCATTGAACCCGACCTGCTTGAACAGATGCTTTACCCACGACTCGATCCCGAAGCACAAGCTGTTTCACTTGCGCAGGGTTTACCCGCCTCCCCGGGCGCCGCTACAGGTATCGCGGTGTTCGATGCTGACCGCGCAGAAGTCAGAGGGAAATCAGGTGAGCGCGTGATTTTATTGCGTGAGGAAACCAAGCCGGAAGATATTCACGGCTTCTTTGCATCCCAGGGTATTCTCACAAGTCGTGGAGGTAAAACCTCACATGCTGCTGTTGTCGCACGCGGGATGGGAAAACCCTGTGTTGCTGGAGCAGAGGGCATCGAGGTTGATGTCAATCTGCGCATCGCCTCTGTTGGCGACACCACCATCCATGAAGGAGACATGATCACCCTCGATGGCAGCACCGGTAAAGTCTATCTCGGAGAGGTTGCAACCATTGAAGCAGAAGTGACAGCAGAACTCAGCATCTTGCTGAAATGGGCTGATGAAATAGCACGCCTGACAGTCATGGCAAATGCAGACACGGCGCTTGATGGACGGGACGCACTGAAATATGGCGCCAGGGGAATCGGGCTGTGCCGTACAGAACGCATGTTTAATGACCCAAGCCGACTTCCTGTTGTGATCGAAATGATCGTTGCAGAAACTCTGGAAGAGCGGCAAGTCGCCCTGGAGAAGCTTCTGCCGATGCAGCGGAGTGATTTTAAAGAGCTTTTCGAAGTAATGTCGCCCTACCCTGTCACGATTCGCCTGCTGGATCCGCCTATTCATGAGTTCCTTCCCTCCGAAAACCAGCTTGTCAGGGAACTGGAACAGCTAAAACAGCTCAAACAAACAGTTGTAGGGATGGATGTTCTGGTAGGAACCATGTCACTGCTGGTCGATCCTCTTGCTACAAATGATGAAGCCGAACCAGTTCATTCACTAGCCGATGCTCACATGGTTGAAGAAGCTATCAGCAAGAAGGAGTCCATGCTGAAGAAGGTGCGCTCCTTGTACGAAACCAACCCCATGCTGGGGCATCGTGGCGTACGCCTTGGAATCACATTTCCGGAAATCTACTCAATGCAGATCCGCGCCATCCTCGAAGCTGCGGCTGAGTGTGAAAAGAAAGGGATCGAGGTACATCCGAAAATCAAGGTCCCACAGGTCTGTACGGCACAGGAACTTCTCTCTGTAAAACGACTGGTGGATGACATCAAGGCCGAACTCAAAGAGCGTCTTGGCCAGACACCAGGATTCCAGTTCGGCACCATGATCGAGGTTGTCAGGTCCTGCATGCGTGCAGATAGCCTGGCAGAAGAGGCTGAGTTCTTCTCATTTGGAACCAATGACCTGACACAGGCCACTTTTTCATTCTCACGCGAAGATGCTGAGAATAAGTTCCTTCCAATGTACAACGAATCAGGAATTCTCCAGGACAATCCATTCGAAGTACTCGATGAGAAAGGTGTTGGAAAACTCATGGCACTGGCTGTCGACTGGGGCAAAAAGACAAGGCCTGACCTCCTTGTTGGCATTTGTGGCGAGCATGGTGGGCACCCTGCATCGATCAATTTTTGCCATAACATTGGTCTGGACTATATCTCCTGCTCGGCACCAAGAGTACCAGTTGCTCGCCTTGCAGCGGCCCAGGCTGCATTGTCGGGTGAAGAATAAACGGATTCCTATCTGACGGAATGTGAATTACAGAAATTGAACAGGCTTGCAACGATCTTGTTGCAAGCCTGTTCCTGTTTCACAGCAGTAATAGTGATCTAACAGTAATTCTCATAGCCCCGAATTCAGGCGTCAGTCTCCCCCGACAATCCCATCTTCATACCCGCAACTGTCCACAGTAGTATAGAATCGACTCATCACTATTGGTTCGGTAACAGATAACCATTCCACATATGCAGAAACCAATCTGGCTTGCCTCATATCCCCGTAGCGGAAATACCTACCTGCGAACTATTCTATTTCACTGTTTTGGACTCAGATCAGCAAGCATTTATCCTAATGACCTGGGTACAAATGAATACCTGCAGAAACAGGTTGGTCATATTGAACATATTGATGGGAAAATCCAATTCCCTCCCGGTACAAAATTCCCAGTAATCAAAACCCATGAAGTGCCACCTGATAATAATCCGACTATCTACCTTGTTCGTAACGGTTACGATGCAACACTCAGCCTGCATGACTGGCTTGACAACAATGTAGATTTATCCGATATCATCATCGGAAAACAACCTTTTTCTTTAACTTGGTCACGTCACCTGGAAGCCTGGCACCCGTGGAACCGGCCAAACACCCTTTTTCTCCGTTTTGAGGAAATCACCACAGACTTGCCGTCATTATTAAAGCAGTTGAGCACCTTTCTTAATCTGCCCATATTGTCTGAAACCGTTCCAAGCCGCGATCAGATTGCAGCAAAGGATGGAAAATGGATACGCGCACAACACAGCCATAAAAGCAGGATATTTACTTCGAAGCAGCGTCATCAGTTCAACCACGAAAATGCTGCAATGATGAAACAACTCGGCTACCCACTGGTTAGTGAAAAATTGACTCATCAGCAGTTGCCTGTTGTGAGTCATAACAACAAGGAGTATCTGCTTGGAGGAATCACATCTACTGACAACCTGAAAGACTTCTTTAGAATGATCAGGCCGGTCGCGATAACAACTCCACTGATTCGAATTGGCGAAGACAACGATGGCGGTTACCTTGTTCCTGACGATTTGGATTTGATCCAGGCCTGTTTTTCTCCGGGTGTATCAGATATCTGCCAGTTTGAAGAGGATCTTGCCGAACGCGGAATCAAGTCCTTCATGACCGATTATTCAGTAGAAGCAGCACCTGTTGAAAACCCCTTGTTTCACTTCAAGAAGCGACACCTGGGATTAACAAATGACAGTCAGACAATTCGGTTGTATGACTGGGTTAATCAGGAGATACCGGAGGCAGGTGATGACCTGGTTTTACAGATGGATATTGAGGGCGCTGAGTACCAGGTATTACTGGATACTCCTGCAGACACCTTACGAAGATTCAGAATAGTGGTTATAGAGTTCCACGGATTAACACGACTTTTCGCATCCGCAATATTTACATATATGCAGCAGGCTTTCAGGAGACTGACAGATAATTTTGAGGTTGTACATATGCACCCGAACAACTGCTGTCCAGTGAGGATGCATAAGGGTTTTGAAGTACCCGATGTCCTTGAATGTACCTTTTATCGTAAAGATCGGGCTCATGCTGTTATCTCTGATGCACAATTGGCGTTCCCCCATGCACTTGATGCTCCGAACGTACCGCATAAAGAGGATATCAAGTTGCCCACATGCTGGAGCTCAGACGAATGGCAGGGAAATATTCAACTTTTGTGACGGACTTTCCAAAACAGGTGAACCAATCCAGCATATCAATCTGCCCCAGGAGGAAGCGTACCATCGCAACAGGGATGCAATCGTTGACTTGCTAATGCTTGGACTGGCTCAGGAACTGGAATGCGGAATTGTTGAAAACCATTTTGGTGGCAAACGAAATTATTCCGGTTTCTCACGATTGGCAATGCAGTTGAATGCGAACAGGCCAATCTTGATGCACTTGATTGGAGCACAAAGTGTTAACTCCTTATTTCCTTTATGGGGCATAAAGGAACAACACTAAATAGTGTGCCGGGATTTTATAAATCTTACATTGTCACCTTGTTCATGCCTGCCTGATGACCCAGATACCAGCGATAGGTCATCGAAAGCCCCTCTTTCAGATCGATACTCGCTCTCCAGCCCATACGCTGTATTCTACCCACATCCAGTAGCTTACGGGGCGTGCCATCCGGTTTGCTTTCATCAAATACCAGGCGTCCTTCATAGCCGATCACTTCTGCCATTGTCTGTGCCAACTCAAGGATAGTGCAATCAATGCCGGTACCGATATTGATATGTGACATCATCGGACTGGTGTTGGCGAGATACTCGCTACTATCAAGATTCATGATAAAAACACTGGCATCTGCCATATCATCCACGTGCAGGAATTCACGCATTGGGGTCCCTGTTCCCCAGATAACAACTTCATTGTCACCTGATAGCTTTGCTTCATGTATACGACGCATCAAGGCTGGAGCAACATGACTGTTTTGCGGATGGAAATTGTCATTCTGTCCATATAAATTCGTCGGCATGACACTGCGGTAATCTCGCCCGTACTGGCGATTATAGCTCTCGCATAGCTTGATACCGGCGATCTTTGCAATCGCATAAGGCTCGTTTGTAGGCTCCAGTTCACCAGTAAGCAGGCACGTTTCATCCATCGGCTGTGGTGCCAGGCGTGGATAGATACAACTTGATCCCAGAAATAGCAGCTTCTGTACATCATTGTTACTTGCGGCATGAATGACATTGCATTCGATCATTAAATTGTCAAAGATAAAATCAGCAGGATATGTGTCATTTGCATAAATACCCCCGACTTTCGCTGCAGCAAGGTAGACCTGGTCTATTTCCTGATCCTGAAAGAACTCCTCGACTTCCTTCTGATTGGTCAAATCCAGTTCGGAGTGATCGCGAGTAACAATCTCACAACCACCTGTCGACTTCAGCGCACGTACGATTGCCGAACCAACCATGCCTGTATGACCAGCAACATAGACTCTTGTTTTATTCATATGAGGTTTCTAATCCCATCATGCTGACAATAATTAAGAGGAGACATCAACTCGCCTGTCTAACCGGGCAGTTCGGTCCCGATTTGCTTGCAAAGCTGTTCACGCTGCGCCTCCTTTATGTCAGTGCTTACCATCTCCTTGACCATCTCCTCAAATGTTATTTTGGGCGTCCATCCCAACTTCTCCCTCGCCTTCGTGGCATCTCCCAGCAGTGAGTCAACTTCTGTGGGACGAAAATAGCGTGGGTCTACAGCGATAATAGCTTCTCCGGATTCACTATCGATACCCTTCTCATTCACCCCGGAACCAGACCATTTGATCGCAATCTCCAACTCTTTGCATGCAAAGTTAACGAAGTCACGCACTGAATACTGCATACCGGTCGCAATGCAAAAATCCTCAGGCTCATCCTGCTGCAACATGAGCCATTGCATTTCAATATAGTCGCGAGCGTGTCCCCAGTCCCGTTTTGCATCAAGGTTTCCGAGGTAGAGGCAGGACTGCAAACCCAATTTGATACGGGCCAGTGCACGGGTAATTTTTCGCGTAACAAAAGTCTCACCACGCATTGGCGACTCATGATTGAAAAGGATGCCGTTACATGCATACATACCGTAAACTTCACGGTAGTTAACCGTAATCCAGTATGCATAAAGCTTGGCTACTGCATATGGGGAGCGGGGATGAAATGGTGTGTTTTCATTCTGAGGCATTTCTACCGCTTTACCGTAGAGCTCTGAAGTTGAAGCCTGGTAAAAACGGGTTTTCTCTTCAAGGCCAAGAATACGAATCGCCTCTAGTATTCGCAGCGGACCTATTGCATCAGAGTTTGCTGTATATTCCGGCTCTTCGAATGAAACTGCCACATGTGACTGCGCAGCAAGGTTATAAATCTCATCCGGTTGTACTTGTTGAATAATCCGAACCAGGCTGGATGAATCAGTCATGTCTCCATGATGAAGAAAGAAATGCAGATGATCTTCATGTGGATCCTGGTAGAGGTGATCAATACGATCGGTATTGATCAGGGAAGTTCGGCGCTTGATGCCATGAACCTCGTACCCCTTCTCCAACAGGAATTCTGAGAGATATGCACCATCCTGACCTGTAACTCCCGTGATAAGAGCTGTTTTCATTTACATAATTCCTTGATCAGGTATGGCCCTGATTCATCGACGAGCCTGCTGATATTCTGTTAAGCATTCGGCGTGATAACTCAACGCATGAATTTTTATGCCATACCCATGATATCGTCCAGCGCAGAACCGTCCTTATCTGCATCGAGGATTCCGGTCAGCATTCCGCCAAGCCCTTCAGGTTGCCCAGCTGATGCATTTCCCAACCCTTTCTTTGCCATTGCCCCCATGGCTACGCTGGCTAGCATTGGCAGCATCTGCTTTAAAATACCGCTATCAACTCCACTGCTTTCAGCTGCACGCGATGCAACCTGGCGACTGACATCCTTGCTACCAAGGATATGTCCCAGAATTTTATTCCCTTCCTCAACAGTTCCAGACTCAGCCAACACCTCGGGCTGGTCAATGTACTTGCTGTGATTGCCTCCGGTCAGTGCACCAATAAGATCGCCAAGCCCCTGGGAGCCACTCGCGTTTTTGCTAATTCCCTGTGTCAAAGCAGGAAGCAACGCACCCATGGCTGACTTTGCCTGGCCTTCATCAAGCTGGAAGTTGTTCGCTACCTGTCGCACAACATCTCCATTTTGTGCACTTAAAATTGTTTCTAGCAGATTCATTGATTTACTCCGAACTGAATTTGATTCTAAAGAAACTGTTATCTGTACTGCAATCATATGAGAATACCACTCAATTCGGAAAATCTGGGCAAATATTCACTACCGCGAGATCAAGACGCATATTGTGACGAGATAAAGTACATTTGGCTGAAGAGAGATGATCCCTCGCATCCCAAACAGGTTATAGTCAGAGCCATTGGCTGAAGCAACAGATGAGATATGACCTCGCAAATTGAACGCCTGAAAGTGTTAAGCGCCGGAATTCTTAGTCTCATCCTGATGGTGGGAATAGCACGCTTTGCCTACACTCCTCTACTGCCCTTGATGCAGCAACAGGCTGGTTTGGGCGTTTCCGAAGCGGGATGGCTTGCGGCCATCAATTACATCGGCTACCTCAGTGGTGCAATCTGGGCATCATTAATCAGCGACCTGGTTCTGAAAGACCGCCTCTACCGTCTTGGCCTGGTGGTTGCTGTCGTATCGACTTTCGTCATGGGAATCACAGACAATTTCTGGTTATGGTCCCTCTCCAGGTTCTTTGCAGGCCTGAGTAGTGCCGCCGGATTGCTGGCTGGTTCCGGCCTGATCATGAACTGGCTGATCCGCCATGAACATCGCAGTGAGCTAGGCATCCACTTTGCCGGAATAGGACTGGGTATCGCTTTATGTGCATTCCTGGTCGAAATAATGAGCAGCCACTTGGTCTGGAGTGAACAGTGGATATTTCTGACTCTCATTGGTGCCTTGATTCTCATTCCAGCCTGGAGATGGCTGCCCAGGCCAGAGAAAACAACAGTAACGCGTACCGGCAAGGAGATGGTTGATCGCCCACCAGGAAAAACTTTTTTGCGCCTGTTTATGCTGGCATATTTCTGTGCCGGTGTCGGTTACGTGGTGAGTGCGACCTTTATCGTTGCAATCGTAGAGCAGTTGCCCGGCCTCGAGGGAAATGGCTCGTGGGCTTTCCTGATCCTGGGGTTAGCTGCAGCACCTGCATGTATGTTCTGGGACATGGTCGCCAGAAAAGTTGGTAATTTCAATGCCTTGATTGCTGCATTCACGCTGCAGATAGTAGGCATCCTGATATCGGTTGTTGAAGCAAATCTCTACGTTGTATTGCTCGGATCTGCTTTATTCGGTGGGACATTTATCGGGATTGTCAGCCTGGTACTTAGTATGGCGGGGCGCTATTACCCTACCCGGCCGGCAAAGATGATGGGCAAGATGACCATATCTTATGGCGTGGCTCAAATCCTCGCACCTGCAGTGACAGGTTTACTTGCGGAATATAGTGGAAACTATAGCGATGGTCTCTACATGGCAGCCATCATCATGGCATTCGGCACCCTGCTGATGTTCAGGCTGAAAGCGATCGATCAGAATGAAATGAAGAACTCCGGTACGGGCTCGCTGTAATTGGTGACTGAAGCCAAACACAGTTCACCGGATGCACCGGAGCATGATTCAATGCTGTTCGACTCTCCCTCAGGACAATCAATCCTGCCAGAAGTGCTTACCAGCCTCATCACGGGCCTGCTGCTCTGAAATACCAATATCATCCAAATGATCAGGAGTTAATTGGCCCAGTTGGCTGCGTTGCTTTCCACGCTGATACCAGGTCTCTAATGTCATAACGAGTGCTGGCAGAACCTTGTTCTCGCCTACAAGTGAATCAATCCACTCGAGGAAACCGAGTGTCTGGTTATGGATGAGTTGCTGTGTTGTCATGACGTTCCCTCCGTTTCAGTTTCAGGGCTGTTTGTTGATGTGTAGCAGTTTAGCGCCACAACTGTTATGGTGACAGATACAAATTACAGGAATTTAACCGTAACAGTTTGCGAGGTTGTTATGCTCCGGCACGAACAGGTTTCCGAGACAATTGCCCATATGATCACCAGTGGAGCACTGTCGCCTGGCGACAAGGTGCCTTCACTGCGCAAAATGAGCCAGGATGCAGGTGTTAGTATCAGCACTGTTTCCCAGGCCTATATCAATCTCGAACACCAGGGCGTTCTTGAAGCGAGGCCGCAATCGGGCTTTTATGTAACCGAGCATGCAGTTGACACACCACAGGCCCCGGAAATGAAGACCACGGCGGCAGAACCCTGCTGCATTCCGTTTCGGGACCTGTACAACACCATCTTCTCCCTCGCCGGGCGCTCCGACATCGTTCCGCTGGGTGCGGCCGTGCCCTCGACCAGCCTGTTGCCGGTGAAAGGCCTCTTGCGTGCGACAAGGCGCATCATGACCGAGGAACCGGAACGCGTTGTCAGTTATGCATTCCCTCCCGGTGTGCGCGAGTTGCGCGAGCAGATTGCACTGGCCTACACGCGTATGAATACAAAAGTGGATGTAGACCAGATCATCATCACGACCGGTGCGACCGAGGCACTCGCACTGGGCCTGCAGACCGTGACACGACCGGGCGATGTGGTGGCGGTTGAATCACCAACCTACTTTTCAGTTCTCAAGTTAATGCAGCAGTTGGGCTTGATGGCGGTTGAAGTGCCAACAGACCCGGAAACAGGCATGGACCTGGATGCACTCGACCAGATTATGGAAACCAGTGACGTCAAGGCGGTCATTACCGTTCCCAACTTCCAGAACCCGCTGGGTTTTACAATGCCTGACGAGAATAAACAACGTCTCGTCGAGATGCTGACTGCTCGGTCAGTACCACTACTTGAAGATGATATCTATGGAGACCTGCACTTTGGTGACCGACGCCCAAGCCCGTGCAAACGGTTTGACACCAAAGGCATCGTCATCAGCTGTGGCTGCTATTCAAAGAATATTGCACCAGGGTATCGTGTCGGCTGGGTCGTTCCGGGGCGATATTACAAAGAGGTACTGGAACGCAAACAGGCATTTAACAGTGCAACGCCAACACTAACGCAACTCGCCGTAGCAGAATTTCTCAAGAGCGGAGAGTATGAGCGCAGCCTCAAACGTCTACGCGCAGCATTAAAAAGAGAAGTCGGCTGGGTGCGTCACATGATCTGCCAGCACTTCCCGTCAGAAACAAAAGTGACGAATCCTGCCGGTGGTTTTATTCTGTGGGTGGAACTCCCTTCGAATGTGAGTGGACGTGATCTGTTCGACGAGGCACTGAAAAAGAATATCAGTGTCACCCCGGGGGTACTCTTCTCTTCATTAAGGCATTACCGGAACTGTATCCGTATCAATTGCGGTTACGATCAGGACACTGTGAAGGAGGATACTTTCATCACACTTGGCAAGCTGGTAAAGAAACTGGCGTTGGGAAAATAATCGCCTGGCCTCCTGTCCATCAGGTAACATATTTCATATACGTGATTAAAAATGAGATAATCAGATCTAACCTGTTTATTCTGTTTCTCATACCTGTAGGTGGAATACGTGGATACAGGCATCATAGAACCAATGGTTTCACATAATGACCCGATAGCCCCGGTCATTTTTGGCGTCACCCTTATACTGGTGGCTGCACTGGTTGGCCGCTATGCTGCCCGCGCATTAAAACAAACCTCCGTTCTTGGTGAACTCCTTATGGGTGTTCTGCTGGGAAACCTTCTCTACCTGTTCGGTTATGACCTGATCATCATCCTGCGTGAAGGAATAGGATGTACTGAGATCGCACAACTTGTCATGGCCGGCATGCCGGTTGATGAGTGTGTCAGCCGTGCTGTCGACAATAAAAATGCAGCTGATGTATTGAGAATCATCACCGGACCCAATGGAAGTGAGTACCTTGCCATTGCACAGGCAGTCGATGTCTTCTCCCGTTACGGGGTTATCTTTCTGCTTTTCCACGTCGGACTGAATACCTGTATCGCAGAACTGAAGCAGGTTGACTGGGACTCTATTCGTGTTGCCATCATCGGCGTGGTCGTTCCCTTCGCACTCGGCTTCATGGTGAGCTGGTGGTTACTGCCCAGCACATCACATTCACATCACATGTTTCTAGGTGCAACACTTGGTGCAACCAGTATCGGGATTACTGCTCGCGTGCTGCAGGACCTGAATAAAACCACCTGCAGGGAATCACATGTAATACTCGGAGCGGCTGTCATGGACGACCTGCTGGGACTGGTGATGCTCTCCATCGTTTCCGGCATCGTCGTCACCGGCAACATGGATTTCCGCAGTATTTCAGAAACTGTATTCCAGGCTTTTCTCTTTATTACCGTCGTCCTGATGCTTGGGCCCTACATCATCAGGGTATTGATTCGTCTGCTGCGCAAACTAGACGAGATGGAAGCCAAGCTCTTCATCTCTTTCGTGTTTGTCATGACATTGGCATGGTTTGCCAATCTTGCCGGCCTGGCAACAATTATTGGTGCTTTTGCGGCCGGTTTACTCCTGCTCGATTCGCAATTTACCGAGTGGGGAAAAGAGGAAGAGCAGAAATACTCTATCCAGGAGCTGTTCGCCCCGATCGAGGCAATCCTGGTTCCGATATTCTTTGTTCTCATGGGAATACAGGTAAAACTGGAGACCTTCCTGGACTGGAATGTCCTCCTCTTTGCAGGCGCCTTGATTATTGTCGCCGTGATCGGAAAACTGGCTGCCGGTCTTGGTGCTTTTGGCAAATTAAATAAAATTGCCGTCGGCATCGGCATGATGCCACGTGGCGAGGTAGGTCTTGTATTCGCATCCATCGGCAAGACCCTGGGCGTTATTGACAGCACCCTCTTCTCCGCCGTGGTACTGATGGTGATCTTTTCCACATTGATCACACCCCCACTGCTCAAGATAGCAATGGCGAATTGCGAAACAGGGCCAGATGACAAGGGCAAGGTTTATTCAAAGCTTTGCAAGTAGGGAAGTTGGAAGCATATACTCAAAGATAACCAATTTTTTCAGAAAACAGGATTTTCCCTCGTGAAATTTTTAAGCCGTAATATATTAACCGGTTTTATAACCATTATTCCGGTCACACTGACTCTCTACCTGCTCTACTGGCTGATTGTGTCGGTTGAGACAGTTCTGGGCGACCTGATTAAATTGGCACTTCCATCCGGTCTCTATTGGCCTGGCATGGGAGTCATTGCAGGACTGTTTCTGTTTTTCGCCGTAGGCCTGCTGATGCATGCGTATGTCGTTCGGCGCCTGTTTGCGATGAGCGAACAGATTCTCTACCGCATGCCTGTAATCAAGTCGATCTATCGTTCAATCCGTGACTTTTTCGACTATTTCTCACCAAAAGAGAAGGATGAGTTTGAGCAGGTCGTCGCTATTACTATTGGCGATACGGATATGCAGATCATCGGATTTGTCACCCAGGACAATCCCGATCACATACCGGAAGGCTTACGCCAGGATGACCACGTACTTGTCTACCTGCCCATGAGCTACATGATCGGAGGTTACGCGGTACTTGTTCCCAGGAATTCGATCCGCCCACTGGATCTCAACATGGAGGAAGCAATGCGTTTTGCCCTGACTGCCGGTGTTACGGGAGCCGTCAATACACCGCATGAGACTGAAGAGGGAGTGGGAAAGTAAATTCTGAGCTATAGTTACTTAACTGGTTGTGATGATCTACCGACTAGCACCTGTTGATTCAAGAAGGGAAAACAAAATCATAAGCCACTGTTTTAATTAACGATTATTTGCCAGGAGATAACCATGCCATCAACATTCCAGTCTATCGACATCGACGCTCCTGTTAACGAGGTCTGGGAAAAATTGGGCAACTTCCATGACATGTCATGGGCGCCAAATGTTATTACCAAGCTGGATATGGTTGGAGATATTGATGGCAGTGAAGCAGGTGCTAAAAGAATCCTGAATGATGCCTTTCATGAAACCCTGGTAGAGATCGATCACGACAGTGCTTGCCTGAAATATTCAATCGACGACGGACCATCACCTGTTTCCCGGGATGAAGTAACAAATTACTACGGTCTTGTAACCCTGTCTCCGACAGCAGATGAGAAGGGAACTCATGTCGAGTGGACATCGTCATGGGACTCGAACAAAGAAGATGCCGTCGAATTCTGCCATGGCATCTATGTCGCACTTCTCGAAGAGTTAGCCAACTCATTCAAGCAGTAACCTGTCTGAAATGCATCCAGCTGTGCCTGCAAGGTGATCATTGTGCGCCGCACGACTGCAAACCTGGTTCAAATGGGCTATTCTTGACAGCATTACAAAAAAATATGACGGAAGCTCTCTAATATCAAGGCAGAGCGAAACTGTCAGACAAGTGGAAAAAACAAGAATAAGCCGCTTGCTTGAGCTGGAACCAAAGGACAGTTCAACAAACTGGAGGAGGTGGATGTGAACACTGTTGAATCAAACAATATAGGTGTATTGACTGTCCTGGTCACTCAATTCCGGCGTAGCCGACTCCCAAGGTTACTGGAGATCAAGGAGTCTGTTATACATGGAAACAAGATCAGTGAAGAGGATATTGAATTTCTCAACAATGTGATTTCAGACGCCAATCACGCAATACCTACAGTTAATGGTGTTCCTGAACTACACAGCTTTTGCAGCCATGTCACACACCTGATTCAAACGATAACAGAACGGGCATTGATCAATGAGGAGAAAAACTTTCTGCCTGATCTGAGTAATGATCAGCGAACTCACTCGCCCATCATTACTCCAAAAAAGGCTGCCAGAGCCGTCACCCTCACCCCAGGCTATTCCTGACCAACACTTGCAGTATCCAGCTTAATTGCCCTGGGCTTTGCTCATCATTGCCTCCCTCTCTTCCCATTGCTGATAGATATTGTCAGACCACTTACTCTGGAAAAATGTGATCACGTCATCTATTTCTTTTGCTGACAACTTATCCTTAAAGGGTGGCATACTGCCACCAAGCGGAATTCCCCCAATACGAATCTGTCGTCGTAATATATTCATTGGATGGTGCCAGGCATGGGCAGATCCATTTAACGGCGGTGGAGGATACTTGCCATCGACGCCAGGCTGCTTCCAGTTTTGTGTTGCCTCTGCATTTTGCCCATGACAGCTTGCGCAGTTCTCTGAAAACAGCTTCTCTCCATTCTTAACCTGGTCATCGGTATACCAGCGTCCTGCGGCAATACTGTCCGTTAGCAGAAGTAAAATTGTCGCCCCCAGTAAAGTGTATCGAATCATTCTCATTCCACTTACCTCAATACTGTGCGTAGACAGATGTGTTGTTATCCGGATCAACTTCCAATACGGCATAGCTGTCCTTCCTGTGACCCTCCATTCCAGGTGACCCCATCGGCATACCGGGAACTGTTAATCCTGAAATTTCGGGTTTTTCAGATAACAGGCGCTTGATGTCTTTTGCAGGCACGTGTCCCTCGATAAAATAACCATCTACAGTGGCTGTGTGACATGACTGCAGTCCCGCTTGCACACCAAATTCCTGTTTAATTGGCTGCATATTGGATCGGTCTCTTGTGCTCACCGTGAACCCATTTGAACGCAGATGATCGACCCATTCGTTACAACAGCCACATGTGGGGCTTTTATAGACAATCACTTCAGCCGCTTCCACTGGCTGAGTTGAAACATTAACGAGTAGCGCTGCTGCTCCGCCTATCATCCCAACGAAAATCGTGAATAAAAATACTTTCCTTAATGACTGACGCTTCCCAGTTTTTGACTCTTTATCTTGAATGCTATTTGTTCTGCCTTGCATACTCATATCGACAACCTCTCGATGCTGACGAGATCATGCTCATACATGATTTCTGATATTCATATCGATTGATCAGACGATTGGAATTAACATTCTCAATCTCTGTTCAACCTGTAAACAGGTGGTATTAACCAAGCCTGGAATCAGATTCAGGTTATCGGAGGTCGAAAGAAAACAAACGGGGGAGCAATGGGAATTGCCGAAGAGACAATAGCGAGATAATTCGACTTGTTATGTTGATCTGTATGCGTAAATAAATTTTCCATACAGGTGAGATTGGCACAATTGCCGGAAGAACAGGAAGAGTCTATTCCACATGTGTGCTGCTTCTGACAACAATCTCCCTGCTCCACGCTTGGTTGATCACTAGCTGAGTGATGCATGGCGTGCATTGTGCCATCTGACATCTCCATGTTCATTTCTGCACAATGCGCGTTGCTTGCAGCAGTCAATAACACGGGATAAAGCCCGACCAGAATGGCCAGGATGATGGGTAGACTCTTAGTCGTTAACCTGTTCATGTGCCTATCAGGATAGCAGGGAGAGAATTGGCGTCAAGCTGACTGAACATAATTTCTGGCAGCTACTGGTGAAATCTGTATTGCCTTGTCCCTTTCTGTCAGGTTTTAGTCAACAAAATAGCGCCCGTGGTTATCATTGCGCAACCGGCTGTTTTATTCATTCTGCTCTGCGCAGTTTCACTTTTGAAAAGCAGTCTCGCACGAGATGCTGTGAAGGCATAGAAGAGCATCACCGAACCGAGCATAAAAGAGACAACCAATGCAACAATAGCCACATCAATAGTCGCAAGTGTACCCAGGTTAACGAAGGTGGGCAGAAAGCCCAGGTAGAAGAGAATCACTTTCGGGTTACCGAGCGTTATCGACAAGCCGCCAAGGAAGCTCTGTTTACCGGATTGATAATTTGCTTCGGTGATATCTGTCAACGATATACGGGCATGCCACAACCTGACACCCAGCCAGATCAAATAGGCTGCACCCAGGTATTTAATCACTGTGAATAGTGCGTTGAATGTTTCTGCAATAGCCGCAAGACCATAAATCGCAAACAGAAGAAAAACCAGGTCACCGACAACAATACCCATGATGACGGGCAACGTGTGTCTGAATCCCGAGGCAAGCGCTTTGGAGACTGTTGCAAATACTCCCGGTCCAGGCGTGATGGCTAATAGAAACATGGCGAGCGCCAGCCCCAATGTGCTGATGATTGTCATAGAGCCTCTGGCCTGATGCTAAAAACTATTTATGGGAACACTTCCACTATTACAGGTTACCGGATCAGATATGTTTTTTCATAAATGCATTCATGATAGTGGCAAGATTCACCGGGGCCTCCTGCATTGGATAATGTCCTGCATTTGCAATGAATTCCAGTTCTGAATTCGGTAGCCACGCAAGATAGGTTGCCTCCATCGCCTCTTTCGTAAAGGCTTGGTCATGTTCACCAAGGCAAACCAGGGTTGGCGTTTCCAAACCGACCACCTCGTCAGAAAAGCTCTCCTTAACCCACGCATTCAGGTAGCCCGTGAAAGCAGGCACAGTCGTAGTATTGCGAGAACGTTCAACCATGTAATTCAACCATGCTGAAGAGTTTCTGTTACCGGTTGTGAAATCAAGGATGTTATAACGGTTCTCATCGCTCTCAATCGCACCTTCGAACATTGGCCATGTCTGCTCGTCAAGTTGTGCGCCACAAGCTGGCACAGGGTCTATTCCAACAGCGCTTTTCACCCTCTCACGATCATCAATATCGAGCATCACCCGCTGCATTGCCATGCCTCCCATTGAGTGACCAACCAGGTGGAAGCTGTCGCAGTAGAGTGAATCGATGAGTTCGATGGTATCACTGGCAATTTCACTCGTCGTATAACTGCCGTCGATATCGGCTGATTTACCATAGCCCCGGTAGTCAATAAAAACATAGGTGAATGTCTCTTTGTCGAGCGCCGGAAATGTTGGCTCCCAGACTGAGTAGTCTCCAAACCAGCCGTGAAGTACAAAAACTGTTTCAGGGCCCGAACCGATAATAGTGTGACCAATAGCCATAATTGAGTTCTCCTCTGAATAACCGGCTTCCCCGGCCGGTCTCTTTTCTTAGTTGTTATCGCGGGTGTAGCTAAGAGCGTGGATGACGCTTCCACAAATTCTTGATACAAGTATAGAACATTAACCTGATAGTATATTTTTCACCGGTCTGACTATATTATCGGCTAATGATTACCTGATATTGATCTAAAGCCCATGATTCGTTGCATCTCCATTCTCCTGGCTGCCCTCTTGCTTCTCTCCTGCAGCAATACAACGCCCTATCCTGCCCTGCAGATGTCAACCTATGAGGGCGAAACAATTGAACTGGACAATGAGACACCTCTGACACTGCTCTTCTTTTTCTCGATGAGCAACCCTGTCTCGATTGGAGCGCTCTACAACCTGCATCAGCACGTCCTTGATGATGAGATCGATATTATTGCGATTGCAACGCAAGTTGACCGGCCACCGAATGTCGCGATTATTCAACGAAAACTACTGATACCGATCGTGATTGATAACGATGACCGCATCTCACCGACATTCGGGGGGATGCAATTAACGCCCGCAATCAAGCTGATCAAAATGGGGGAAATATTGCATTCACAGGATGAACCAATTGATTACGAAGCTCTCAATGAATTGATTGCAGACAACAAGTAACACCCTGTCGCTTCGCCCATAAAAAAAGCCCGCAGTTGCGGGCTTTTTTGTTACGCAAGTAACACCTATTACATGAAAATATCACTAGTGATATTGTTAAACCAGCTATAGGCATACTGTACTTCACGTGCACGGTCAGTCGCAGAGCTGTCCATTGGCGTCAGACCACCAGACCCCTTGATCTTGGCAACTTTACCGTCAACCAGGTTGTAAACCATTGCAACAGAGATCGCGTCATCCGGACCAACGATACTGTAACAAGTGTTAACCCAGCTTGGATCACCAGGCTGATTGCCGTTAAGCAGGTTAACAACTGCTGCTGCAGTGACCTTGGCTTCAGAACTTGCCGCGTAGCCAGATTTTGGCAGTGGCTTCTGAATTGCCGCATCACCGATAACGTGAATACCCTTATGGATAGTAGACTCAAAGGTTGCGTGATCAACAGGGCACCAGCCGCTGTCATTCGTCAGACCAGCAGTCTTGGCGATAGATCCAGCATGCTGTGCCGGAATGATGTTAACCACATCACCCTTCATGGTGTCGCCCTTTCCAGTAGTGATAGTACCGGCTTTTGCATCAACGCTTGCAACGCCACCTGTCTCTTCAACACTGTGCCACTCGATAATGCCCTTGTAGTGCCTGTCGAAGGCTTGCATGAAGAGCTTCATCTTGGAGAATTTCTTCTTCGCATCAAGGATCACTATCTTGGACTTTGGCTTGTTAGCCTTCAGATACATGCCAATCTGGCAAGCACGCTCGTATGGTCCAGGAGGACAACGGAACGGATTTGGCGGTGGTGCAATAATCACTGTACCACCATCCTTCATCGCGTGAACCTGGTCACGCAGGATCTGAGTCTGCTCACCGGCTTTCCACGCATGTGGCATCATCTGGGCTGCTTCTTCACTGTAGCCACCGATGGTGTCGTAACGCAGGGAGATACCTGGAGCTACGATACAACGGTCATAGTCAAAAGACTGGCCGCCAGCGGTCATGACTTTCTTCGCACCAGCATCGATGCCTGACACCATGTCATGTACGATGTTGATACCGTGACCTTTCAGGCCATCATAGCCAAAACGGATGCTTTCCATGGTGCGGTGACCACTGAGCACCTCGTTACTGAGGTAACAGGTGTGATAGTGCTTGTTTGGTTCAATGATAGTGACATCAATTGAGCTGTCACCACGCTTGATATATTTTGCTGCTGTTGCACCGGCAGTACCACCACCAATAACAACAACCTTCTTTGTACCTGAAGCGATGGAGAAAACTGGTGCTCCTACAGCAGAAACTGCAGCTGTACCACCTACAACCTTGACAAAGTTACGACGTGTAAATTTCTTCATTATCAGATACCCCCTTATTTCTGGCTTGCAAAGAAGTGAAGAGTTGCTTCGATTTGCGCATCATCGAGCTTCTTGACTTTTTTAGCCATTTTCTTTGGCATTTCACGTGCGCCACTCTTGAAGTCTTCCATTGAGTATTGCAGGTATGGGAGCCACTGACCGGCAAGAATGCCAGAATCGTCATCTGCAAGTGCACCTTTCTCGTCATGACACTTTTCACAGCTGTCCTCATAGACTTTGGCACCGGCTGCTACTTTGTCCGCATCAGTTTTCTGATCGGCGGATGGAATATCCTGTGCTGCAAAAACTTCACCCATGGCAGCATACTGCTCTTCTGTATAACCTTTTGCGATACGGCCCATGATCGTACTGGCGCGCTCACCACTCTTGAACTGATTCATTGAATCAACCAGGTATACAGACGACATACCTGCGAGATGCGGTGCTGCTGGTCCGGTACTTACACCATCTGTACCATGACAGCCAGCACATGTGTCGGCCAGCATCTGGCCTGTTGGTTCGGCAGATACACTCGCCGCCCCAAGCACCAACCCCGTGCTCAATGTAATTGAGATAATTCTTTTTAAAGACATATGATTCCTCTCCTGTTTTTTCTTTTCAGGTGTGTTGGCTTATTTAAGGCCGCTCTCCCAGACTGGATATCCGGGAAAGACTCCATTCTCCGTATTATTATTTATCGCCACAGCCTTTGCTGACCGCGACATTATTATGCATTGCCTCATGACTTTAAGGGTTTAAAACTGTAGCGTCAAAACCATTTTAAATATTAGTATTTTAGAATGAAGTTACTTAATTCTACTTCATCTCATCACAAGAACCGATTCAGTCGTCGACTCTCTGCAAACGTAACGCATTGACTACCACGACCAGTGAGCTCAGCGACATTCCAATTGCTGCACCCCACGGCGGTATCAGCCCGACAGCAGCAAAAGGAACCGCAATAAAATTGTATCCTGCTGCCCAGGCAAAATTCTGCATCAGGTTTGTATGAGTTCTTTTCGCAAGACGACGTGCCTTTACAAGCACCTCTGGCTCATCATTAAGCAAAAGGAAATCACTACTGTTATTCGCAAGATCAGTCGCATCGGCAAAAGAGAGAGAGACATCTGCAAGCGCAAGCGTCGGGGCATCATTAATGCCATCACCAAACATGGCGATTTGCCTGCCCTCCTTCTGACGGGATTGCACCCAGTCGAACTTCTCACGCGGAGAGAGATTGGCATGGAAGCTGGTAATGCCCAACTTGTTCGCAACCCGTTCAACATTCTGCTGTGAATCTCCACTGAGAATGACAAACTCTTCAACGCCAGTCTCTTTCAGGCCTGAGAGAAGTTCCTCAACCCCGGAACGCAAGGGATCATGGAAAGTGAAAATAGCAACCACACCACTGCCGGAAGCGAGAACAGAGACGAGATATCCCTGCTGGCGAAAGGACTCAACCCTCTCTCTTTGCTCAGCTGTCAGCGGTGTTGATTCTTCAATATATTCAGCCTTGCCAAGAAACCACTCTTCACCATTTATACGCGCTCTGGTGCCTGCGCCGGGCAGGTTAAACAACTCTCCGGTATCCGCTTTATCGTGAGGAAAAGCCCGTAACGCCTTTGCAACCGGGTGTTCAGAATCTGCCGAGAGCAGCGATGCGCGGCCCATGGCATCATCCCGCTCGACACCCGCATAAGTAACAATCTCGGCCAGTTCCGGCTTGCCGTGTGTCAATGTGCCAGTCTTGTCGAAAACAAAAAGTTTGCTCTTTGCCAGTGCATCCAATGCTTTCATGCGTAACGGCAGCATACCCAGTCCAACAAATTTCCCGGCACTGACCGAGAGTGACATTGGAGTCGCCAGTGCGAGCGCGCATGGGCAGGTAACAATCAGTACAGCAACAGTTGTTGCCAGCCATTGATCTGGCTGGTGCATGAACCAGTAAGTGGCCGTAGTCGCTGCAAGCACAAGAATCACGGCAACGAACCAGGTTGCAATCCTGTCCGCCAACTCGGCATATCCGGGGCGCTGCGCAAGCCCCCTGTCGATCAGCTTGCGGATTTCACTCACGGCAGATGCCTGCACAGTGTGTGTCACCCGCATGTCGATGGATTGCTCTCCATTAACAGAACCGGCAAGCAGTGCATCTCCAACCTCATGCAGAACAGGCAAAGACTCACCCGTGAGCAGTGATTCATCGAAACTGCTCTCACCCCTGACGACTTCACCATCGACCTGTACCGTTTCACCCGGAAGCAGGTGCACCAGGTCTCCGACCTGCAAATCCTCAACTGCTACGCGATGCCTTTCGCCACTGGAATCGATCCTTGAAGCTGTTCTGGGTGTCACCCTTGCCAACTCTTCCAATCTGCCTGCGGCCTTCAACTTACCCTTGAGCTCAAGTCTGCGCGCGAGCAGCAGGAAGAAGACAAACATTGCGATCGAATCCAGGTAAACCTCACCCTGGCTGGTGATGGTCGCATTGAGGCTGCCGAACCAGGCGAACAGAAGCCCCAGCACAACCGGGACGTCCATTCCAAGGCGCCGGTTTTTAATATCGCTCCAGACGCCGGCAAAGAATTCCTGACCTGAATAGATCAGAATACATGCAGTCAGGAACAGCCCGGTCCAACGCCCGAGGACAACCCACATAGGTAGAGATGCACCCGGCTCTGCCGGCAACAAGTAAGTGGCGAACGAAAACTGCATCACCAGCATACCGATAACACCTGCAAAAATAAGGCGCTCGGTACTGCGCCGGTTACGTACTTTCTGCAGTTGCTTTGATCGCGTTGCATCATATGGATGTGCGATATAGCCAATACTGGTAATCGCTGTGAGTATCTCACTGAGGCGAATCTTTTGCGGATCCCACTTCACGCGCGCACGCTGTGTCACATCATCGATATGAACATCCATGACACCATCAAGACTGCGTAAATGTCGTTCATTCAGCCACAAGCAAGCTGGACACCTGATATTCTCCAGCAGCAGTGACGCCTCACGCCACGCACCTTCCTCGAGAACAAAATTCTTCTGTATCTCGGGGCGGTCATATAGATCAGACTGCTTGAGAAAATCAGGAACAATATCAATATCGGCTGTTGCGGAATGCGTGGTTCGGTGTTTGTAATAATCCTCGAGTCCGGCACCAACAATTGCGCTGCAAACAGCCTCGCACCCATGGCAGCAGAAATGCCTCTCGACATCCAGAACATCCAGGTTGATTGGGTCATCGAAATCAGGAACAGGCAACCCGCAGTGAAAACAGGTCTCCTCTACCTCGGAAGGTGGTTTGATGTCAGCTCCGCCCATGTGAGTATTGTATGATAGAAGAATCAGGCGGAGTAACGAAAACCCCGATCATTCACATGATCGGGGTTTTGAGTCAGTTACTCGGGGTCAGGCAGTGCGTAATAGTCTGCCAGTGCCTCGATCTCTTCTTCTGTCAGCGCCTTGCTAACGTAGCGCATACGTGAGTAGACATCGTTCTCTCGATCATCTTCCTTGAATGCTGTCATAGCCGTAACCAGGTATTCCTTGTACTGGTTATTGATACGCGGGTGGTCAAACTGACCACCGTTACCACGGCTACCGTGGCAGGCAGCACATGCTTTCAGCAAACGCTCCGGATCGCCGTTAACAACCAGCTTGCGCACATCCTCCGACATCTGCTTGCCTTCCGTGCCGTTGCCTGCTTCTTGCATGCCGAACCAGACAGCCAGGTCTGCCAGCTGCTGATCGTCCATCTCCTTGACCTTCTTGTACATGTCACGGTCATCACGCTTCTTGTCCCTGAAATCGATCAACTGCTTGAAGGCGTATGAAGGCATCAGGCCTGCGATATTGTTGTCCTCACCGTCATCAGAGACACCATTGTCACCATGACACTTTGAACACTTCTCCTTCTTTGCAAGCGCTTCGCCCCGTGCAGGGTCTGCGTTCATAAGAAATTTCAGTGTGGGAACGTCATATGCAACATTCGAGGAAGGCTCGGCCGACACTATAGATGCAGACAGAACCATTGCTATTACTGTAGTAATTCTAATCATCATCGTTAAATGCTCCATGGTACTGCGCCGAAGGTTTCCATCAGGAAGAATTGTGCAATCGGATAGCCATAGCTGGCGACCAGGTAGACAATGATCAGTCCAACCCAGAAACCAAAGCTGTTCATCAGGTGCGGCATACGCGCAATAGAATGAACCGGCTCTGCATATTCCACTTCAGGTACTGCTACTGCAACCTGGTTACCATGCGTCCTGTAAAGGTTGTAGACCAGCATCAAGGCAGATATCAAGAGGATCACACCACCGACGATCATTGCCATTTCAGGTATGATCCACTTCTCGACAAGCTCCGCATCGTAGGGAGTTGAAGATATCCGGCGTGGTTGACCATCGAGACCCAACTGGTGCCACGGCAGTGTCAGGACCAGCATACCGATAAACCAGAGCCACAATTGTTTCAAAGCCATACCGTTGGAGTGCAGCTCTTTTCCTGTCATCTTCGGCCACAGGTAATATGCGATAGCGAAGTACATGATGACAGTCGTACCACCAAAGATCAGGTGGAAGTGCCCGGTGACCCACTGGGTGTTATGTATCATGACATTCATTGAGTAACTTGCATTGATAACGCCACCGAAGCCACCGAATGTCAGCATCAGCATGGCAAGACCGGTTGCCAGCACCATCGGGTTATTCCACGGCAGTTTTCCTATCCATCCAAACAGTCCCTTGCCACCACGCAGACGTCCTGCGATCTCCATCGATGCGATGATGGTAAATCCAGTAATCAGGGTTGGTACTGCAACCAGCATGGTTCCCGTCATGTGCAGAAATTTCCAGCCTGCTGCCTGGAACGGGTCCATGTAGAGATGATGGAAACCGATAGGTACCGAGATCACCAGCAGCATGATAAATGCCAGGCGCCCCATCTGATCACTCAGGAGCTTGCCACCAGCCTGCTTCGGCATCAGCGTGTAGAAAGCAATGTATGCCGGAAACAACCAGAAGTAGACGATTGCATGCAGTGTCCAGGAAAACAGCGTACGTGCCAGACCGACATCGATCAGTCCGAGAGACCATGGAAGTAACTGGAACAGCACTTCAGCTGCAACACCCAGGCTGGTAAAAAGCCACATGATTGCATTGGCAGTCGTACCATACATGGCAAGAGGAATCGTCTCGCCAGGATTGGCTTTCTTCCACTTCATGGTCGACATGATCATCTCGAGGCACCATACCCAGGACCCAACAACCAGCAGTACTGCACCAATATAGAATGTAGGGTGGGCTACCAGTGGTGGATAGAAGGTAAAGAGTACAAATGCATTGCCTGTCAGCAATGGCGCGGCGGCCATCAGTACACCGATGACTGCGAGATAGAAACCGAACCAGGCCAGCGGCTTGTTCCATAAAGGCTGCTTGAGGCTGGTGGTTGCCGTGTAATAGCCATACCCCATGATCAGGAAGGTCGTCAGGACAAAACCCATCAACACACCGTGGGTTGAGACAGAGCCGAAATAGAGTTCCGGTGATTTAAGTGCAGGAACCAGGTCAATGCGTTCAACGACCTGGTAAACGCCAAGCAGGACAGCGGCTGCAAATGCAATGAAGCCTACCCACATGTTCGCTAATGCCAGGCCGGGAGCTTTGTAATCATTCATTATTTTGCTCCTCCAGCTGATTTATCAACCACGGTCAGACGTGACCACATACTGTCATGGCCCAGACCGCAATACTCGTTACAAAGAAAAGAATACTTGCCAGCTGTAGGAAAACTGGTCGTAAATTCGGATACGTAACCGGGAACGATCATTGTAGCCGCGTTGGTGTATGGAGCATGAACCCCGTGCAGGACATCTGCACTCGCCATGCGGAATTTCACCGGGGTGTCAGTCGGCACCTCGATTTCCGGCGGAAAGAATCCGTAGCGGGCTGCAACCATGGTCACAGTCAGACTACCGTCCTCGTTCTGTTTCACGCCCAGGTTATCTTCGGCAAACTCTTCAGTAAGATGCAAACGCGTTGAATCTATCGTTTCCACGTTACTGGGAGGATGAATATTACTGGAGAGCGCATAGAGGCCAAGAACAAAACCGACAAGCACCGCGAGAAAAAGTGACATCCACACCCAGCGTCGCTCGAGCGGATCTTCACATAAAGTTTTTAATGGATCTTGCATCATTCTCTCCTCAGCTCACCGGGCCATGCATCAGGAACCGACCGAAAAACATCATGGCCCATCCAAAAGCCATAATCAGCGCAAATACAAGGAGAAGTGCATAGGTTCCTTTTGGAGAACCATGCAGGATCTTCTCTTCTTCCTCAGGAGTAAGTTGACTCATTCTTCTCACCTCAAACAAAACAAGTGGACAGGTGTACCGTCTACATAAAGCAGGCAGTCCTGGAAAATGGGTTATATATTGGGTAAATCTTTGCTTGCTTCCTCAGCATCCTCAATTATTGTTGTTATTGATTTTCATTTCTGTTTGAGAAAGTATTCCAGACATATCTTTTCACTGCAAGTGGTACCACAACGAGAGATTTTTTTCAGGACAATTATTTGGACGGTAGCGCTTTTATCGGCAAGATATATTTGATCTTCCTGATTTTGAAGTAGAATTATTGATCAATATCAATTTTCTTGCAGCCCCACTGAACTAGTATTAATTTGCGTTTTTTCAATTCGCCCATAAGAAAGTTTCGAGGAGTGTACTAAAATGAAAAAATTAATAAGTGTCGCTCTTTTCGGTCTTGCTTTTCTGTTTGCCAATAGCTCCATGGCATCAGTTAAAGAAGCTCCTAAAGAGATGTCTGCAGAGACAAAAGAGTGTGTCAAGTGTCACCAGAAAAATAACCCGGGAATCGTTCAGCAGTGGGGTCGCAGTAAACACTACGGCGCCAACGTAGGCTGTTATGAATGCCACCAGGCCGATAAAGGTGACGTGGATGCATACGTCCATGATGACAAGAAAGTAAAGAAAAACATTTCTATCATCGTTTCACCGAAAGACTGTGCAAACTGCCACGAAAAGGCAGCACACGAAATGACCACCTCGCGCCATGCGAAGGCCGGTCACATCATCGATTCGCTTGATAACCTGCTCGCTGAAGTAGTTGAAGGCAATCGTGGCATGGTCACCCCGGGTTTCCCCAATGGTAACTCTGCTGCGGCAGTCAATGGTTGCTGGCAGTGCCACGGTTCAAAAGTTGTCGTCCTGGAAGACGGTGCGCTTGATCCGGCTACATGGCCTAACACAGGCATCGGTCGTATCAACCCCGATGGTTCAGAAGGCACCTGTAGCGCGTGTCACTCTCGCCACCAGTTCTCTACAGAACAGGCACGTAAACCAGATAACTGCGGCAAGTGTCACCTCGGCCCGGATCATCCTCAGAAGGAGATCTACGAGGAGTCCAAGCACGGTATCGCTTTTAAAGCTTATGAAGACGAGATGAACCTGGATAGCGCCAAGTGGGTCGTCGGTGTTGATTACACTGCTGCTCCTACCTGTGCAACCTGTCACATGGGCGCAACCCGCAAACAGGAATCCACGCATAACGTCGGTGAGTGTATCAGTTGGACCAACCGTCCACCTATCTCGGTTCGTCCAGAAGTCATGGATGCCAAGATGGGTCTTGAGTCGCAAAACCTGAAATGGGATGAGCGTCGCAAGAACATGCAGGATGTCTGTTCAGCATGTCATACAGAAGAGTATGTTAATAATTTCTACATTCAGTACGACAGCCTCATTGAACTCTACAATGAGAAGTATGCAAAGCCTGGTAAAGCGCTCTATGGTGCAGCCAAGCCTCTGCTGAAGCCTGCCAAGTTCTCCAACAAGCTGGATTGGATCTGGTTCGAGCTGTGGCATCATGAAGGCCGCCGTGCTCGTATGGCAGCATCAATGATGGCGCCTGACTATACGCACTGGCATGGTACCTACCACCTTGCTCTACACTTCTATACCAAGATGGTTCCTGAGGTCGAGAAATTGATCAAGGAAGGCAAGGCGTCCAAAGACAAGGCCAAGAAGAAAGCTGCAAAGGCACTTCAGGCCAAGCTGGATGAAGTATTGAACTCAGAAAACCACAAGTGGTATCTGAATAAAAAATAATCAACGAGGAGTAATTTTCCCGGGCAATCTGGCGATTGCCCGGGTTTTTTTTCACTCCATACCACACCCACAGGTGGAAAAATGAAGAAAACCGTTTTATTAACGACTATCACATCCCTGTTGTTGCTTCTTGCATCTGCCTCCCTGGCATCTGAGGATGCTTCCAAATTGATAGCAGAAGGGAACAGGCTCTGGTCTGAAAACAAGGTTGAGGATGCAGAAGTCAGTTTCAAAAAAGCTATCGAAGCGGATCCTGACTCCCCCGAGGCTTACGGCAGGCTTGGTGCACTACTGATGGTTCAGAATCGTGGAGATGATGCCATCGCTGCATACCAGGAGGCGATCACCAGGGATTCGGAAAATGCAAAATACTTTGCTGCCCTCAGTATTGCTTACCTGCACAAGGGATATCATGCGATGGCAAAGGAGATGGTCGAACGCGCAATCGAACTTGACCCAAACATGAAAAACGCGAAAGACATCACAAAATATATCGATGCCAAAATGGAACGGATGGCAGAAGCATCTTCAGCACAAGAACATAAGAATGGAAATGACCCACATGCAAACGTGGTTCCTGCGCCCGCAGGAGAGAAGTAGACAAGCCGGGAAGTTCTTTCACTGAAAACTAAAAAGCCCTGCGCATGCGCAGGGCTTTTTTTATGCCTTTAGATGACTATCACTCAAATGAAACCATCTGCTTCATATCAGGCATGACCTGCCTCATAGCCATGGCAACATCCCCACCAATCATATTTCCGACTGTTTCAAGATTCATCATTGAAACGTAGGTTTTACCATCTGCTTTCTGATAGATGGCAAAGGTACAGGGCATCATGGTTGCGAGGTATTTATTCTCGTCCTTTTTAAGCAGGTTCGCAGCAACGTCTACCTGGCACATCTTGATTGCCACGACAGGTCCCACATCAATCTTGACAATTTTTTTGAAGTTTTTCTGGAAATTGGCTTCCCACTTGGACGGTACCTTCCAGCCCAGAGATTTTGCTTTGGCCTTCATGTGGTCAATTGTTTCCTGAAAACCCAGCGGGCTCTCGATCTCTGTTACCAGCAAATTTTTTGCCTGTGTTTTAATAACAAACAGGGTTCCAGTTACGCCAATGGCAAGCGCAACAATAAAAGCAACAAACGCACCACCTTTCTGATTTTTCATAAAATATCTCCAACCGAAGAATTGAGTTAATTCTTAATTATATTGATAAAAACAGGGTATTAAAGCCAGTGTAGGACATGGCAATATTGATGTCAAAGAGCCTTTAACATGGAAGTTTATGCATTTTTCAATGCGATAACAGCCGGATGTAACTGACTAGCGCTTCAACATCATTCCTGCTCAATATACCACGCCAGGCAGGCATGAATTTACCCTGCCCCTGCAGAATACTGCTAATGAGTTCACGATTATCCATGCGGTTTATCTCATTAGGATTGGTAAAGTCCATTGGCTCTATACCCATCAGTCGAGTCATGATGCCATCGCCCTCCCCCTCTTCACCATGGCATACGTAACAATACTTCTGGTAGAGCTGCATGCCGACCTCAGGATCGCCCATCAAATCATGTTTGGCGCGGCTCAGAAAGCGTAAATATGCAATCAACGCCTTAACCTGAGATTCATCGAAAACCTCTTTCCATTCCGGCATGGCTTCATTCAGCAGGTTATGGCGATCACGACCTGTAATGGTCTGGCGACCTTCACCAGTAATGATCTTGGTCAGAATTGTTTCGCTTCTGGAGCGTACAGTCGTTGTCAGGTCTGCAGGACTGATCTCCATTACCTTCGCAAGTGGACCTTCGCCTTTACCATCAACTCCATGGCACAACTGGCAATAGGAAACATACAGGCGCTGACCCTCGTATGCCGCAGGGGGATTGGCCATGACATCAGGAAGATTCAGAGCCACAACAACAAGCAACACAATAGACTGGATAAGGCTTTTCATAATTTTCACCTGTAACTGCTGCCAGATTCCCTGGTGGAATCCGGGCAATATGACTAACGACAAGGACGTATCTGTATATTATAGTGACTTATCACAATAGCACCTGACGGGGAGATGCATGCGCGAACGATCAGCCATCACGATGAAAAACCAATCGGCATCATCTAACCACGGAGAACCGGTAACATCATGCAAGTTCTGACTCTCTTTGCAGCATTGATTATTGCCTTCCTCTCTTCCCGGGCTGGCGCTGTTGATCTTGAGAATGGCGAAGAGATCAATGAAGTCTGCGCAGCATGTCATGGAGAATATGGCCAGGGTGGGAAAAATGGCGAATACCCACGAATAGCCGGGCAGCCTGCCGGTTACACGTATAAACAGCTAAAACGCTTCCAGGATCGCTCTCGACCGAATATGCCCATGGTCGAGCATGTCGACAAGCGCGAGCTGCCAGACTCGGATATAGAGGATATCTCTGTTTATCTGAGCAAGATCGTATTACCGACAAAACTGCCACCTGTTGATGAAACCGCTCCCGACTTCGATGCTTACCAGCGCCTGCTTCAAACCAAGAGACTTATGCAGATTGCCCGTGCAGAAGGAGATATCGAAAAAGGCAAGGTGCTTTACAAAAAGGAGTGCCGTTCCTGCCATGGCAAGGAGGGTGTCGGCAAACCAAAAGATAATGTTCCCATGCTTGCCGGTCAATACACCAACTACCTGTGGAGACAGGTTGATAAATACCTGGACGGAACCCTGATTCACGATGAAGATGAACCCGACAGTGAACTGCTGGCCGAATTTTCACGTGAGGATATCAGGGATATCTTTGCCTACCTCTCAATCGCTGATGACTGACACCTATCTGAATGCCACATTTTTCAATCTGCCAGCCATTCCCGGAATTTCCGGATACCCAAGCATTAATACAGAAATACATTATTCTACTGGCTCATCAATCAATTACTCCACGAACCAAACACAAAACAGGAATAAATATCGGGTGACAGAGATAGCATGGGAATCACTAATTGAGTAAACTGGATACAGTATTATCAGGAGGCGACATTTAATGCCGCACAGATCTTCACGATCAAAAGTCTTTTCGTTACGAATGTTTCTACCTGTCGTAGCCATCGTTCTGATTGCTGCATTCGTTATCAAAATGGGGCACGACTCTACCACGAGAGTCTCCAGCAATGCTTCAAAACTGATCGAAACTCAAATCCCCAAACTGCGTGCAACTGATGACATCAGGCACGAAATGAATGCTCGCCTGATTAATCTCTACACCTATTACGCAACGCTTGAACCATCGGCCATAACAGGCAACACCCAGCTTGAGGATGGCTTCCATACCAACCTGCAGGAACTGGAGTCTCTTGGTTTTCCTGATTTTGAGGCCAAAGCATTAATATCCGCTTCAGGGGAATTTCAATCACACCAGGATGCTTTCCACGCAGAGATATCCCTTGGTGCCGAACGTGACTGGGACCAATTACGCGTTCACCTCGCCAACGCCCAGGAAAGTGCACAAAAGTCCGATCGGATACTATCCGAGTGGAGCAGAAATATTCGTAACATGGCTGGTGAGGGCGCGACTACCACGCTGGATGATCTAAGCCGGTTGAATCAATTAGCTATCACCTTCAGTCTTGTCGTAATTGCGATTGCAACCTTTTTCATGATCATGCTGTATGCGCGCTTCAGGGACCAGGATGAGATCTACTGGCGTGCCTATCATGATCACCTCACCGGACTCCCCAATCGCAGAAACCTGGAAGAGAAGCTTTATGACGATCTGCTCAAGGATGGTAATAGTAAAAAAACCATACTCCTTATCGGACTCGATCGTCTGGCATTGATCACGAGCACCTTTGGCCACCTGATGGCAGACCAGCTCGCGGTATCTGTGACAACATGGTTAGAGGAGAAACTGGAAAAGGAAGGTGCTCCGGATGACTCTCTCTACGAGTTCGCCCCCGGTGTCTGGCTTCTCCTGCTTGATGAGAACCAGCAAACAGGCAAGGCAAATAACCTGGCGTATGCACTTCTGGATATCGCCACGACACCGATGTTATTCGGAGTCCATCAGCTAAATGTCACATGCAGCATCGGTATCTCCTGCTGCCCTGATGACGACAATACAGTCAGCGGCCTGCTGAGAAAAGCAGACACGGCCTTACGTGAAGCACTCCAGTCAGGAGGCAATGACGTCGTCTGTTATCAACCACGCATGAATACCGAGACTGAAATGTGGCTCTCTACCGAGGCGGGCCTGCGACACTCTCTTGAAAACAACGTGGAACTTGAGCTCTATTTCCAGCCAAAAATCGAGGTGGCAACAGGCAAGATTCATTGCGCAGAAGCACTGCTTCGGTGGCATCACGATGATGAGATGGTCTCCCCCGGGGTGTTTATCCCTGTCGCTGAAGCATGCGGCTTGATCGTCCCCGTGGGCGAATGGGTCATGAATCACGCCTGCAAGCAGATCAGGGAGTGGCTGGATGAAGGCATGACGATACCTGTAGCAGTCAATATCTCCGCACAGCACTTCCAATTGAGCAACTTTTCAGAGCATGTCCAATACGCTCTTGAAAAATATAATGTGCCAGCAGAAATGCTTGAGCTGGAGATCACCGAGGAGGCATCCACCGCGCACCCTGATCAACTCGTCATGAGTATGCTGGCACTGAAATCGATAGGTGTTACATTGACCATCGATGACTTTGGCACAGGTTACTCTTCGCTCTCCTACCTGAAACAGCTCCCTATCGATGCAATCAAGATTGACCGGGCATTTGTCAGCAACATGGATGAAGCCAACCGTGACAAGGCGATTGTGCAGATGATCATGCAGCTTGCACAGGAACTTGGATTCAAGGTCGTCGCCGAGGGAGTTGAAACAGAGAAACAGAAAGAGCTTCTGACCGACATGGGGTGTGACCTGCTGCAAGGCTTCCTGTTCAGCAGGCCGATACCGGCAAATGAGTATCAGAAGCTGATGCGTTCAGAGCCTTCCTGGAACATGAATACACCCAATTAATCCAGCCAAAAGAGATGAAAAACAGCGATTCACAAAAAAGCCAGGGCAATCCCTGGCTTTTTTAATTGTAGTATTGCTGTGAACAACCTGTACCAGGCAAGTAGTCTGGGACAGGTGCTGTTGTGCTTACTCAGCCAATGTCAAACCACTTGGCACTGAACGAGGCACGTCGCTGCGCAAGTCAATGTTGCCCTTGTCAGTCAGTGTGTGCAGGAAAGCAACTAGCTGGTCAACCTGCTTGTCACTCAGTGATACAGGCTCATAATCACTAGCCGCATCTGCAATTTTCTGCACCAATTCCGAACTATCCATGACAACACAGTCAATAGCATCAAGGTCAGCTCTTGAAGGCATGACCGGCTGGCTGTGACAGTCATAAGCCCACAGAGAAGCAACAGGATCAAGATGATGTCTGACCACTTCTTCCAGTGTGTCGTAAGCACCTGCATGCCCATATGGTGCCGTCAGTGCAACATTACGCAGGATTGGCGTACGGAAGGCGTACATATCATTCTGTACACCTGTTTCACCACCACGACCGAAATCCTCACGGCCAACACCATTACCATCAATATCACCTATCCCATGGCCCTTTCCGGGACCAATCTGTGGCATTGCAATAGCATGGAACTCCATATCAGAGAAGATTTCGCCGCTATGACATTCTGAACAACCCGCCTTGCCGAAGAAGAGCTTTTTACCTTTCTGCTCATCCTTACTGAATGCCTGGTAGTTACCCGCCTTGTAGGCATCCCACGGGCTATTATCAGCTCGCCATGCGTCAATTTCAAATGCAGCAATCGCATTTGCAGCATGCGCATAGGTGATGTCAGCTGCACTAATACCAAACACAGCGTTGAAACGAGCCTCATATTCAGGAATTGCCCGGAGACGATCTGCCAACAGTTCCCAAACTCCTCCGGGGCCTGCCAGGTTACCAACGCTAGTTGCATCAGCAACAGGATTCTCACCTGATTGTCCAGCCATCTCCGCACTACTTGTGACAGGGAACATCGCCTGGACAGCAACAATATTTTCGAGATTATTTGGCAAGTCACCACCTGCAGGGGACTTAAACCCACTTGGATAGGTTGGATCACCCTCTATACGACCATCATGGAAGATGCGTGTGACCTCGGTACTGCCGAGCATGAAGACTGGTGGCGCATTACGTGGTACGCGCTCATGAACTGCGTCAGCACCTGTACCAGTATCCCTAGTCACACCAAGACCTACACCACCTTCACCAATTGGCAGTGACAGACCATCGCCTGTATCAGCCAAGGCATGGTGGCAGGTTGCGCAGGATATGTTCTTATTTCCACTCAGGATTTTGTCATGGAAAAGCAGTTTTCCAAGTTCAACTTTTGCTATGTCTGGCGTACTGTTGTCGACAAATTCAACAGCTGTCGCCGTAAGCGGCAGCGCGAGAGCCAAAAAGGCCAGTTTTTTCATTGTGTTCCCCTTTGTATTATTACTTGGTAACCGTTTGATGCAACCCGTTACAAACAGTTATCTACAACTCGATAGTTCTATAATTTTTATTTTATTTGCAAGCATGTTAACAGGGCGTTGAACGCATTCTGGCACCATACAGGCACCTGTTAGGCCGGTGGCTTTGCGAACCCAGCTTTCGAACAGGCTGAACCTTGTGAAAAGAATTACAGACCAATTCACAATGCCCAATCAAGAATAAAGCAAGCTCAATACTTTCTCAAGAAAATTCAATAATGGTCACGCAACATACTGTATTTTATAAATTATATATGCGCCTATAAATTTGTTTCGCCAGTGCTATTTCGCCTGCCGATACGGTCCAGCTACCCAATCAATATGGACAATCTCTCTTTAGTCTGCATCAAGATTATCAATTGTTTTTATGAACGCCAAACCTCTCTATCAGTGTCTCCTCTTTGGCAAGAAGACCAGATAGAGGATGAAAAGATGAATAATATAATCAATTGGAACCACTCCCTGTTGGCAGCATCCATTCTGATGCTTGGTCAATCGTCGGTGGCACAAGAGACTGCACCTGCTTTTTTCGGTGGCCCGGACGATGTCTCTTATGCGGAGAAACTGTGGGATTCACTGGAAGAGAACCAACTCGTCGGCAGAGATGCCATCAATGTCTTCCCATTTGCTGGAAATCAGCCGCATGGTGCAATTCAGCAAGTCCTGGACAAAGAGATAGTGGTAGATGGAAAAGCATCCCGCGTCATCGTAAAACGTAATCACGGCGGTGCGAATATCTCCGTCAAATCGATATACAGTGACCCCGTCTCAAACCTGAAAGCTGTGACAGTCATGGTTAAACGTGAGGCAGGCTACGATAGCGACAACCTCGACTGGTTCTGGGCCAAATACACAGCTGCAGGCAACCTCGACAATAATCCCAAAGGCACATTACTCGCAGGACGTATTGGAAAAAATGCTTCTGCAGGGTGTATTGCCTGCCACAGGGCAATTGGCGGAGAAGACCTGGAAACACTGACAGAAAAATAACTCGCGGCGGCACCTGATGGTGCCCTGCCCCCCATTACATTTTATACCTGCCCCACGACAGTTTATATCTGGGGAAATACCATGGTTTTATGATTGACCTCAGCCTGCATCACGCAGTATCTTGTCAGCATTATCAAAGCAGGAAACTGCATGATTTATAACAATGACCACCTGGATTCATGGTGATCACAAGGAGGAGCAGTTATGAACACTACAAACAGAGTCCTGGAGAAACAGCTCCTCGATAGCGAAACCACCTATCTGAAGCCTGTCTATTCACTTCGTGACAACATCTCCCTGTCCGATCCCGCAACAGATGTCATGACAGACCTGACGAAGGCCTCGGCACAGACAGTCAACCCGTGCGCACTCCTCAAGGAAGCGACAGAACGCATGATCGCCAGTAATGTTCGCCTGCTGTTCGTTGTCAACCAGCATCACCATATTATGGGTATCATCACCAGCAGGGATGTCGAGGGTGAACGTGTCATGAACCACCTCTCCAACGCCGGAGGAAATCGCGACGAGATCATGGTTCGTGATCTCATGACACCTCAGTTCAAGGTCGAGGTCCTCAGCATGGAAGACGTACGCGGCGCCTCGGTTGGAGATATCATTGCCACCCTGAAACGCATGGGACGTCAGCACGCACTCGTTTCTGAAACCGATGAGAATGGCCGCCAGGTGATTCGCGGCGTCCTCTCCACGACCTCAATCGCTCGCCAGACGGGCATCGAAATCGATACCTCCGATGTTGCTGGCGGCAATATTGCCAACCTGCAGAGTGGTCGCAGCTAACCCATCCCCTGGACCATAAGAAAACAGCCCCAGATTTCGGGGGAAATTCACTAGGTACATACCGCCTGGTGCCCCCCCCCGAACACATCGATTTGCTCCAAATCGCTACCAACATTACACCTCCACTCCCACATTACGGCTACACAAGTGATTGATAAATGAGGCCTTCCAATCAAGGCTTGACAAACACTGCATCTTGAACCACATTTATAACTAACAAACACAACATGTTGTATTTATAATTATTTCTTCACGCAACATGTAGAGCTTGGTAAATTTCTTGTTTCATACCAGACCATTGCGTCGATAAGCAGTTGGCTGGTTAATTGACCACCTGGAAGCCTGAGTCAGAATGAAAAACCTCAATCTCAAATCCGAAGAGTTGACTACCACAGAAGTCCCTGCAGAAATCGCAATGCAGGATGCATCGGCAGATATCTGGAACTCCAAGTACCGCCTCAAGCAGAAAGATGGAACACCGGTAGACGCGGATATCGACGCCACATTCCGTCGCGTGGCATCTGCCCTGGCGGAGATTGAGACTGATAGTGAGAAACACGCCGAATATACTGAAAAATTTCTCTGGGCACTTAAAAATGGTGCTATCCCGGCTGGTCGTATTATCTCTAATGCCGGTTCAGCTGCACATCGCCCCTCAACTTCGACGATCAATTGCACCGTCTCAGACACTATCGGCGACTCAATGGGCGACATCCTCGACAAGGTGCATGATGCAGGCCTGACGCTGAAAGCAGGCTGCGGTATCGGCTACGAATTCTCAACCCTGCGACCACGTGGCGCCTACGTCAGCGGCGCCGGTGCACGTACCTCGGGCCCACTGTCGTTTATGGATATCTACGACAAGATGTGTTTCACAGTCTCTTCCGCCGGTGGCAGACGCGGCGCACAGATGGCGACCTTCGATATCGGTCACCCCGACGTGATGGATTTCATCCGTGCCAAGCGCGAGGATGGACGCCTGCGACAATTCAACCTGTCACTGCTGATTACCAGCGAATTTATGCAGGCCGTAATGCGCAATGAAGATTGGGAACTGGCATTCCCGCTGACCCGGGAAGAGGTCTCATCAGACAAAATTGATCTGCAAGACACCAGCCAGGTGGTGTGGCGCGAATGGCCAACCAGCGAGGGATATATCAGCAACGAAAGCGGCCTGGTGGCATGCAAGATCAGCAGGACTATCCGTGCTCGTCGACTTTGGGACGTTATCATGTCGAGCACCTACGACTATGCAGAGCCCGGCTTCATTCTCATCGACAAGGTCAATGAGATGAACAACAATTGGTTTTGTGAGACCGTGCGTGCAACCAATCCATGTGGTGAACAACCCCTTCCCCCTCATGGCGCATGCCTGCTCGGTTCAGTTAACCTGACGCGTTTTGTAGAGAATCCTTTCACCAATGAGGCCTTCTTTGACTGGGAGAAATTCAGGGAAGTCGTTTCCGTGTTTACCCGTATGCTCGACAATGTTGTCGAGATCAATGGCCTGCCGCTCGACAAGCAGGGCGACGAAATCAGGAACAAGCGCCGCCATGGCATGGGTTACCTGGGACTTGGCTCTGCCATGACCATGCTGCAAATGAAATATGGCGATAGTGACTCGCTCGAGTTTACCCGCCGCGTCACGCGTGAACTGGCGGTCACTGGCTGGCGTGCAGGTATCGACCTGGCAAAGGAGAAGGGTGCCGCGCCCATTATGGATGAGACCTTCCAGGTGACCGAGAAGATGCTGACCGAAAGGCCCGAGATGCGCCGTGACCACTGGAAGGCCGGTGATGAAATCAGCGGCAAGGTGCTGCATGCCCGTTACAGCCGCTATATGCAGAAACTGGCCGAGGTCGAGCCGCAACTGGTTGATGAGATCAGCAAACACGGCTGTCGCTTCACACACCACAGCTCAATTGCACCGACTGGCACCATCTCTTTGTCACTTGCCAACAATGCCAGTAATGGCATCGAGCCCAGTTTTGCCCATCACTATTCACGCAATATCATTCGTGAAGGGAAAAAGAGCAAGGAGAAGGTCGACGTCCTGAGTTATGAACTGCTGGCTTACCGTGAACATGTGAACCCGGATGCGATACCGGGCAGCAAAGATCCGAAACAGCAGCTTCCCGATTACTTCGTCAGTGCAGACGAAATCAGCCCCAGGCAGCATGTCGAAGTTCAGGCTGCTGCCCAGGAGTGGATCGATTCATCCATCTCGAAAACCATTAACGTTCCCACGGAGTATGACTACGAGGAGTTCAAGGATATCTACCTCTACGCCTACGAAAAGGGACTCAAGGGCTGCACAACGTTCCGCTTTAATCCGGAAGCCTTCCAGGGCGTTCTGGTCAAGGAACAGGACCTTGAAAACACCAGCTACACATTCACTCTCGATGACGGTACGAAAATTACCGCAAAAGGTAATGAAGAGATTGAATATGATGGAGAAATCCATACGGCTGCCAACCTTTTTGATGCCCTTAAAGAGGGCTACTACGGCAAGCTCTAGAGGCAGGCAAGATGACCATCAAAATTGATTCAAAAATCACCGCATACGAAGTTGAAGCTGACGAAGTACCAGCGGAAACAGTCGCTGTCAAAGAGAAGCCGGAAAGCAATGTCATACAGATGCACGAGAAGGTTGCTCGCCCGGGCATGCTGTTTGGCTCTACCTACAAGATAAAAACCCCTCTCTCGGATCACGCACTCTACGTAACAATCAACGACATCGTTCTCAACGAGGGTACCGAGCATGAGATGCGTCGCCCCTTCGAGATTTTCATCAACTCCAAGAACATGGATCACTACCAGTGGATTGTCGCACTGACCCTGATCATGTCGGCTGTCTTCCGCAAGGGTGGCGACGTTACCTTTCTGGTTGAAGAGTTACGTTCCGTGTTTGATCCCAACGGCGGCTACTTTAAAAAGGGTGGCAAGTACATGTCCTCACTGGTTGCGGAAATAGGTGAGGTCGTTTGCGACCACCTGCAGATGATCGGCATGCTCAAACCTGACAAGCCGGATGAACATCAACAGAAAATTCTTGATGAGAAACGTGCAGAGTTTGAACAAGATAGAGCCGTTGAAGAGAATACCGGTCAGGATCAATCTTTTCCTGACAGTGCGCAACTGTGCAAAAAGTGTCACACCAAGGCAGTCATTAATATGGACAACTGCCTCACGTGCCTGAACTGCGGTGAGTCAAAATGCGGGTAATCTGAAGCACAAGATTGCGCATCACTGCAGGAAAAACATTTTTGTATTGATCCGGATGAGCTGCCGAGTGATCAGGCCCTAACGGCCGTGAGACTACCGGCAGTTATTCAGAACGCTCTTTGCTGTTCTGTTCCTGCTGTTCAGGCTGCTCCTGTGCTTCCTGCGGCTCTTCATCATGCCCTTCCTGAGGCACTTCCTGCTGCAATTCTTGATCACTCTCCGGCTCCGACTGCAAAATAATCATCTCGCACACGCGCATGAACAGCTTGTGGATATGACGGTAGTGTTCAATCGCATTGGATTCAATTTTGTAAACAACAAGGTGTTCCGGTGATTCCTGTGTAAGACGGCTATATAGATGCGAACGGGCACGCTCTACAAGCCCAGCAAAATGCGCCTTCGAATCAAGTATCTCCTGCGCCTTGTCACGATCATTATTCCCTATCGCCTCCAGTGCAGCTTGGCCGACCAGATAAGTCTCTTTATAGATCGCCTTGATCAACTCTTCCGTGCCCTCGCTGAACACCAGTTTGTAATCAAGTCGCTTGTAGCTGTCAGAGACAATTCCCTTCTCTACTGTATCAGCAATATTTTCAATGTGATTTGCCAGGGTGACATACTGGTAGAGACGTTGCGGCAACGGATCTACGAGATCGCCCGATGAAAGATCGTGCAGATAGACAATGATCGCACTGTGCAGAATATCGATCTCCTCGTCGCGCTGTTGAAGCGAGTGAATTCGTTCACGTGTACCAACGGTCAGGATCGGCATACTGTCCCTCAGCATGGAGAGCGCATGTTTACCCATGCGGGTGATCTCAAGACGCACACGATCAAGCGCCAGCGCAGGCTGGTCAAGGTAGTAGTCGTCGATATATTTCGGCTCAATAATCTTTTCCTCGATCACCGGTTTTGACGGAACAATACGCAGCACGATGGCAGACAGGGTATTGGTAAAGCCAAGAAAGATCAGAAGATTGAGTACATTGAATACAGTATGTGCATTGGCAATCTGGCGTGGCGTATCTGCTGCAAGACGGTCGACTCCATCAAGGCCTAACGACACGGGCGAAACATATCTCACCACTTCCGCCAACCAGGGGATAAAGGCAATGAACAACAAAACTCCCAGTACGTTAAACAGAATATGGGCGACTGCTGCCTGCATCGCCTCTCGAGGTTTGCCTATTGCAGAGATATAGGCTGTCACACAGGTACCAATATTTGAACCCATCACCAGCGCAATCCCGGCCTCGAGTGTCACAAAACCCTGACTTGCCATGATGATCACGATACCAGTGGTCGCCGAGGAGCTCTGTATCAAGGCTGTAAAAGCCGCTCCCATGAGGATACCCAACAACGGATTTTCCATTCCTCGCATAAGATCCATGAAGGGTTCCAGGGACCTCAACGGGTTGGTTGCCTGGCTCATCAGCTCCATACCGAAAAAGAGCATACCCAATCCCATCAGCATGATGCCGATCTGCCTGACACGCTGATTGGTTGCCAGCACCTCGGTAAAAAAACCGATCGCAATCAGCAGCATGGCTGATTTGGTGATTTTAAAAGCGATAATCTGCGCCGTGATCGTGGTGCCGACATTGGCTCCAAGAATGATTCCCATCGACTGGGTAAAATTCATTACACCTGCGGTAATAAAACCGACCACCAGGACTGTAGTAATTGATGATGACTGGATAATTGCGGTGACACCCGCACCTGCCAGGGCACCTGTAACCCGGTTGGTAGTCAGCTTTGAGAGGATGTTTTTGACACGATCGCCTGCAACCAGCTTGAGCGCCTCGGTCATTTTGCGCATGCCATAGAGAAACAGCGCCAGGCCACCGGCCAGGCCGACAATCATTACCCCGAATTCTACGCTTGTGCTGGTCTCTTGCATAAATTGAAGTGTGTAGTCTCCCGCCCGGTTATATGCCTGGAAGAGCTCTCTCCCTCCATCTTGAACTCTCTTCTGCACTGAGTGGAATCAAGCCCTTATCAACCAGGTAACCTTCATCACCCCATGCTGCATCGGAAGTGAATTCAGACAGGAACTCGCTGAGCCCGTTTACGAGTGGATAGTGTTCTCTCTTGATATAGAGATAGAGCGGTCTCGACAGGGGATAACTGCTGTTCTCGATCATTTCGAATTCAGGGGCAATCGAGTCGATCGATGCCGCATTCAGGAGATCGCCATTACGCTCCAGAAAGTTGTACCCGAGGATGCCGATTGCACCCGGATCATGAGACAACTTGCGTACGATTCGCGCATCATTCTCGCCCGCATTGATATAGGCGCCATCTTCCCTGAAGGTGTAACAGTGTTCATTGTATGCCTCTGAATCCTTTCCTCTCATGTCACGCAGCATGGCGTGATCGGCACAGGCCTGCTCCATCAGTTTCTCAACCAGGATGTCACGCGTTCCGGAACTGAGAGGTGGGCCGAGTATCTTGATGGGCATTGCGGGCAGTGATTCGCTGATTTCGTTCCAGTTACTGTAAGGATTACTGACCAGTTCGGCTCTGCCGGAAGGATCAGGTATCTCCCTCGCCAGGGCGAGGTAGAGATCCCTTGAAGAAAAATCGAAAGTCTCTGCATCATTTGTGCTCACGAACACAATACCGTCATAGCCGATTTTTACCTGTACGGGATCATCTATCCCATTACTCTCGCACTGCTTGAGCTCTTCTTCATTCAGCTTTCTTGACGCCATCGCAATATCAGGCGTTTCCAGACCGGCACCATCACAGAAAAAACGGAAACCACCACCGGTCCCCATCGCCTCAACAACGGGTGAGCGTGCACCTGTCTTGCGTACGAATCGTTCCACTACCGCAGAGACAATCGGAAATGCTGTCGAAGAACCGACAATCATGATGTAGTCACGCTGCTGTACAGCAGGCGTTGACCCCATGATGCCCGCAGAAAGAAGTAATCCTGTCAGTAGTTGCCAGGGTTTTATCACAACATCAGGCCCCTGATCATGAAGAAGAGCATGGCTGCGAGAATGCCTGATACAGGCACGGTAATCACCCATGCTGCAACAATCTTCATCAATGCAGAACGTTTGACAAGCTCGGTTTTGTAAACTTTCTTTAGTCCCTTGCGCTCCTTCTTGCTCAGATCAGCAGATGCTGAATGCTCTTTCAACTGCTGCAGCATCTCGGCTTTTCTTCTGATCGTTGCCTTCTGGAATCTCAACAGGAAGGCCTCGACCTCGGCTTCGTCCCTGCCGTGATGATGATCCTTGATCTCTTCGACCATTTTCAAATAGGTATGCTTGAGGAACTCTCGCAGAAATCCAACTCCGAAAACTGCACCAACCGCGATATGCGTTGATGAAACAGGCAAACCCAACTGGGAGGCGATAATGACAGTTATTGCAGCGGCCATGGCGATACAGAAGGCGCGCATCTGGTCGAGCTCAGTTATCTCGCTACCGACAGTCTTGATCAGCTTGGGACCATAGAGAGCAAGGCCGATCGCGATACCAATTGCACCAACCATCATGACCCAAATTGGAATCTCCGCCTTCTTGGCGATTCCGCCATGCAGGATTGCATCATTAATAGCAGCTAGAGGGCCAACAGCATTAGCCACGTCATTCGCACCATGCGCAAAGCTGAGCAGTGCTGCTGCAAAAATCAGCGGTACGGTAAAGAGACGATTGATGCTCCCTTTCTCATTCGCCATCTTGTTTGCCGCTTTTGCGATCATCGGTCTGATGATGAGGAAAATAACAACTGCAACAGCGAGTCCAATCAGCAGAGCCATAGGAAAATCGACTTTCCAGAGTTTTTTCAGCCCCTTGAGTACCAGGTAAGTAGAGAAGGCCCATGCCATTACACTGACGAGTAGTGGTACCATTCGTTTCCCAGCAGTAATCATATCCTCCTGGTAGGTGATGCTGCGCTTGATCAGGTAGAGAAAGCTGGCTGCGATCATGCCGCCAAGAACCGGTGAAATCACCCAACTGGCTGCAATCTGTCCCATCTTTCCCCAGTCGGCAATACCAAGCCCACCGGCAGCAATTCCGGCTCCGAGTACACCACCAACGATGGAGTGTGTCGTCGATACTGGTGCACCGAGTGCCGTAGCAATATTCAGCCATATTGCACCTGCCAGAAGTGCCGCCATCATCAGCCAGATGAAGGTATCACTGTCTGCAATCATGGCTGGATCAATGATCCCTTTCTTGATCGTACTGACCACGTCACCGCCTGCAATCAATGCACCGGAAGCTTCAAAGATGGCCGCGATGAGTATCGCACCGGCAAGTGTCAGCGCCTTTGAACCAACTGCAGGCCCGACATTATTGGCAACATCATTGGCACCGATATTCATCGCCATGTAGCCACCAATCATGGCTGCAGCAACAAGCATGTATCCGCCATCCAGACCTTGCAGGCTGAAGCCTGAAAACAGCATGATTCCGACGATAAAAAGAAGGGCAACACCCAACCTGAAAAGCTCCGGACGCCCGAAACGGGTCGCCTTCTCAATTTGAGATAAATTCTGTAATTCCATGGTCGATCCTTAAGGGGGTGAAATTTGGATTGCGAACATTATAATTTTAACAAATCCGTCACAATTCTGTCACATAAATCATGGTTATCATCAAATCAGGCAGGCATCTACGGAATGGCCTCTTGGAGTAGAAAAACAGGGTCCGAAAATCTTGCAGTGACTCCCTCTTTATGCCCCTGTTCGCTCAAAACGACCAAGCTTACGATTCTTTTCTACCTTGTCCCATTCAAACACCTCGCCATTGATAGCAATGTAAACGCCGTAAGGCAGTAATTGCACAGCAGCAACGGCACAACCGAGGTTAAAAAGTGCATCCGAACTGCCCACGCGATGAGGAATCATTGAACCGGTCAGAACAATGGTCTTTGCCAGCTCCAGGGAAGCAAGATCCGCTGCGGTCCGGGTCATGGTGTCGGTGCCGTGAGTTATGATCAGCTGCTCTTCTTGTGCCCGGCGACAGGCGTCTGAAACCACTTGGCGGTCTGCATCAGTAAAATCGAGACTGTCTTTCTGCATCAGGATCTCGACGGTGGTTTCTGCCGTACACCGCCCCTGCTTCAGCATTTCCTCGATAATCGAATCCTTGAACCAGAGTTTACCATCAGCTTCGAGATAGACCTTATCGATAGTCCCGCCGGTCAAAAGTATGCGCATCTGCAGTTTTTCCTTTCAATTCACAGGCCAATAATAGGAAGAACCGCACTGTAAGTCGAGAGAGCCCTTCCGCTACCGGCCACATACCGATAAAATAGATTCTTTTCGCCAACGATAAATTCCATGCGCACATCACAATTTCCTCTCAATACTGTCAAGGAAACACCGTCCGATGCGGAGATTCCAAGCCATCAGCTGATGCTGCGCGCAGGTATGATCCGTAAACTTGCCGCCGGTCTCTACAGCTGGCTGCCGCTGGGACTGCGTGTTTTGCGCAAAGTCGAGGCTATCGTACGCGACGAGATGAATAAATCAGGCGCGCTCGAACTGATGATGCCCGCAGTACAGCCTGCAGAGCTGTGGCAGGAATCAGGGCGTTGGGAACAGTACGGCCCCGAACTGCTGCGTTTTCACGACCGCCACAACCGCGAGTTCTGTTTCGGACCGACACACGAGGAGATCATTACCGATATTGCGCGCAATGAACTGCGCAGCTATCGGCAGCTTCCGGTCAATTACTACCAGGTACAGACCAAGTTCCGTGATGAGACCCGGCCACGTTTCGGTGTAATGCGCTCTCGCGAATTCATCATGAAAGACTCCTACTCCTTCCATCTCGATCAGGAGTCGCTGCAGAAAACCTACGATGACATGTACCAGGCCTACAGCAATATCTTCAGCCGCTGTGGCCTCGAATTCCGGCCAGTGCATGCAGATACAGGTTCAATTGGCGGTAGTGCATCGCATGAATTCCACGTGCTGGCGGATTCAGGTGAGGATGCCATCGCCTTCTCGACAAAAAGTAGTTATGCGGCAAACGTGGAGCTGGCTGAGGCAATTCCGGTAACAGATGCAACTGCTGCGGCAAGCGAAGAACTGCGCCTGGTTGACACGCCGGACGCAAAAACTATTGACGAACTTGTCGAGCAGTTTGACCAGCCGATTGAGCGCACCGTCAAGACCCTCATCGTTGAAGCATCCGAAGAGAATGAAGCAGACCTGGTCGCACTGATCGTGCGTGGCGATCACAGTCTCAACGAGATCAAGGCAGAAAAGCTGCCCGGCATCGCCTCTCCTCTCTGTTTTGCAACTGAAGAACAGATTCGAAATGCTATCGGTGCAGGCACCGGCTCACTTGGCCCGTTGAACCTACCAATCCCCTGTGTCGTTGACCGTAGCGTTGCTCACTGCAGCGATTTCAGCGCCGGCGCCAACCAGGATGGCAAACACTATTTCGGCATCAATTGGGAAAGAGACATGCCACTGCCACAGGTTGCCGATATACGTAATGTTGTGGAGGGCGATCCAAGCCCTGATGGCGAAGGCACTCTGACAATCGCACGCGGTATCGAAGTTGGACATATCTTCCAACTCGGCACCAAGTACTCTGAGGCACTCAAGGCACAGGTGCTGGATGAAAACGGCAAGGCCGCAACCATGACCATGGGCTGTTATGGTATTGGTGTGACACGCGTAGTCGGTGCAGCAATTGAACAGCACCACGATGACAAGGGCATCACCTGGCCAACTGCTATCGCACCTTTCCAGCTGGCGATAGTACCAATGAATCTGAAAAAATCGGAGATGGTTCGCGAGGCTGCCGAACAACTCTACACACAGTTGACTGATGCCGGAATCGAGGTATTGTTCGATGACCGTGACATGCGCCCCGGCGTCATGTTTGCAGATATGGAACTGATCGGAATACCGCATCGCATCGTCATCGGCGAACGCTCACTCAAGGAAGGCATGATTGAATACCGTGACCGCCGTGAAAGCGATAACGAGATGATTCCTCGCGATGAACTCGTTTCTTTCCTGCAACAGAAACTCAATAACTGAAACTGAACAACCAAGGAACACTGATGAAACAAGCTTCCAGCTATGAAAAAGAAGAACTGCTGAAATGTGGTTACGGCGAACTTTTTGGTGATGGCAACGCGCGCCTGCCAGTCGGCAATATGCTGATGATGGATCGTATCGTCAAGATCAGTGACTCCGGCGGCACCTATGGTAAAGGAGAAATCATTGCCGAACTTGATGTTGACCCTGAACAGTGGTTCTTTGCCTGTCACTTCCCGAGCGATCCGGTTATGCCCGGCTGCCTCGGACTGGATGCCATGTGGCAGCTGGTGGGATTCTTCCTCGGCTGGAGTGGACACCCGGGTCGCGGACGTGCGCTTGGTGTCGGTGAAGTGAAATTTACCGGCCAGGTTCTGCCAACTGCCAAGAAAGTCACCTACCGTATCAATGTCAGGCGTGTTCTCGCGCAGAAGCTTGTACTTGGTATTGCAGATGGCTCGATGGAAGTTGATGGGCGAGAGATATACACTGCAAAGAACCTGCGCGTGGGCCTCTTCACATCGACCGAGAACTTTTGAACCAAGCCGGCACCTGCCGGATCGGACAAATTGCACACAATAAGAAAGCCCGCATCTGCGGGCTTTTTTTATTAACTAGCGAGACTGATCAGATCAGTCGAGGTAACTCCAGTTACCCGCTGTCATCTGCTGCATGCCTTGCTCGTAGGCCATCTCGCCTTCGAATTTTGCCTTGCCAGCAGTTTTCACGGCCTTATCAAAATCACCCTTCTCAACAGCCGCCTTGGCCTTTTTGATCATCTTGGCTGTATCGCGCCATGCAATACCTTTCTTGTTAGCCTTGTCATAGGCAGCCTGGGCTTCAGCAATCGCAGCATCAGCTGCAGCCTTGTCTGCTGCAAATGCAGCCCCTGACAGGGCAACGGAAATTACTAAAGCGCTTGCAATAGTCTTGAGCATAATTCTCCACTCCTCGATGTGTGTTTTTCTATTTCTAACTGGCCAATTGGGATACCGGCCTCTTCTTATGGTCTGGTGAAAATTAACACGAATTCAGCAGGATGCCAACTCTGCCTGAGACGTATCTGCAAATTTGCCTGACAACAGGCAAAAATAGAGGAAATAACCCTATTTTTCATACCTTTAATTTACAAATACACTGCACATTAGGGAAAATACGTAGATAAGACCAATATAAGCGATTTTGAGCGAATTAACTGGACATTTAGCCTCTAATTAGCGACACTTGCTTAAATCTGATTATACCCCGATGGAAGCTGTCAGGAACAAAAAATATGGCAAAAATCCTGGTTCTAAATGGCCCAAATCTCAATCTGCTGGGAAAGCGCGAGCCCGACATATATGGCTCTGAAACACTGGCAGATATTGAAAAGCGCCTGACGGATCTTGCCAGAGAATCAGCCGACCAGGTCGATTTCTTGCAGTCAAATTCCGAGGTCGAGTTACTGCAACGTGTGCATGAAGCGCGTGAAGACAGTACTGATTTCATTATTATCAACCCCGGCGCATTCACGCATACCAGTATCGCCTTGCGTGACGCGTTGCTTGGGGTAGACATCCCTTTCATCGAGATACATCTTTCCAACGTGCACAGCCGCGAGGCATTCCGCCAGCAATCCTATCTTTCAGATATTGCTGTCGGTGTCATTACCGGGCTTGGCAGCCAGGGCTACGAGTTAGCACTGGCTGCAGCACAAAAACGCATTAACCCCTGAATTTAAAGTTTTCCGAGAGTCATAATGGATATTCGCAAAGTAAAAAAATTAATCGAACTGCTCGAGGAGTCGGACGTTGCAGAGATCGAGATTCATGAAGGTGAAGAATCGGTTCGCATCAGCAGGTCCAGCTCGATACCGGCACCCATGCCACAGCAGGTAATGGCAGCCATGCCCCAGGCGATGCCCGCTGCTGCACCTGCAGCACCGGCAGAAGCTCCTGCTGCGGCAGCTGAAGAGCCAGCAGGCCACATCATCAAGTCGCCAATGGTTGGCACTTTTTACCGCTCATCATCACCGACAGCAGCTGCTTTTGTTGAAGAGGGCCAGAGCGTCTCGGCCGGCGATACCCTGTGTATCATTGAGGCGATGAAAATCCTCAACCAGATTGAATCCGACAAGACTGGCGTTGTTAAAAAGGTACTTGTCGACAATGGTCAGCCGGTTGAATACAACGAACCGCTGTTTATCATCGAATAAGGCCAATATCCCATGATTGAAAAGGTTCTTATCGCAAACCGCGGCGAGATCGCCCTTCGCATCCAGCGCGCCTGTCGTGAACTGGGCATCAAGACGGTTGCCGTACATTCTGAAGCCGACCGCGATCTCAAGCATGTACGCCTCGCCGATGAGTCCGTCTGTATAGGACCGGCCTCATCCACCGACAGCTACCTGCAGATTCCAAATATCATCAGTGCTGCTGAAGTAACAGATGCTGTTGCCATCCATCCCGGCTACGGTTTTCTCTCCGAGAATGCTGACTTTGCAGAAAGGGTTGAAGACTCGGGCTTCGTATTCATTGGTCCAAAATCTGACACCATCCGCATGATGGGTGACAAGATCACTGCCATCGAGGCGATGAAGGAGGCCGGCGTTCCCTGCGTTCCCGGTTCCGACGGCCCACTGACTAAGGACGACGAGCGTACCATCAAGATGGCGCGTGAAATCGGTTATCCGGTCATCATCAAGGCTGCTGGCGGTGGTGGTGGTCGCGGAATGCGTGTGGTTCACTCCGAGGGCTCACTGCTCAACTCCATTTCTCTGACCAAGACCGAGGCACACACGGCCTTTGGCAACGATACCGTCTACATGGAGAAGTTCCTCGAGAATCCCCGCCATGTCGAGTTCCAGGTACTCTCAGATACACACGGCAACGCCATTCACCTCGGTGAGCGCGACTGTTCAATGCAGCGCAGACATCAAAAAGTTGTCGAGGAAGCGCCTGCACCTGGCATTACGGACAAACAACGCAAAGAGATTGGTGAACGCTGCGCTGAGGCCTGCCAGACCATTGGATATCGTGGTGCCGGTACATTCGAATTTCTGTTCGAGAACGACGAATTCTACTTCATCGAGATGAATACCCGTGTACAGGTCGAGCATCCGGTAACCGAAATGGTAACCGGTGTGGATATCGTCAAGGAACAGCTGCTGATCGCAAGCGGCGAGAAGCTGTCGTATAAACAGAAGCAGATCAAAATGCGTGGTCATGCGGTCGAGTGCCGCATCAACGCCGAGGATGCCAAGACTTTCATGCCCAGCCCTGGCACTATTACCCAGCTGCATGTTCCAGGCGGCCCAGGTGTACGTGTCGATACGCATATCTACAATGGTTACAAGGTTCCACCCTACTATGATTCAATGATCGGCAAGCTCATTACTCATGGTGAAGACCGACAGTCTGCCATTGCTCGTATGCATACGGCACTCGCCGAGATGGTCATCGATGGCATCAAGACCAATATCCCACTGCAGCGGGATATTATGCGTGACTCAGCTTTCAAAGAAGGCGGAGCCAACATTCACTATCTTGAAAAGAAACTCGGACTCTGACGGTCACCGGGCAAGTCACAGAAAATGCCCTGGGTCCAGGTCCACATTCCGGTTGAAAAGGCAGCAGCTCAAGCAGTTGAGCTGCTGCTGGAAACAATCGGTGCCATCTCCATCACACTCACGGATGCCGGTGACGAACCGCAACTCGAACCGGCTCCCGGTGAAGAGCGCATCTGGAGTGAGACAGTCGTAACAGCACTGTTTGAAAGCGAAACTGACCGGCAACAGTTACGTAGCGCACTCGAAACCGCTCTCGATCAACTCAACATCAATGCGACACCAGTAATCGAGGTTCTCGAAGAGCAGGAGTGGGAACGCGCCTGGCTTGATGACTTCAAACCAATGCGATTTGGCGAACGCCTGTGGGTAGTCCCACGCGGGCTGCAGCTTCCGGATGAAGCAACTGATCCCGTCGTAATGACACTTGATCCGGGTCTCGCATTCGGTACAGGCACGCACCCGACGACTGCCCTGTGTCTCGAATGGCTAGACCAGGCGGATCTACCAGGCAAGGATGTTATCGATTTCGGCTGCGGTTCGGGAATACTGGCAATCGCCGCATTGCTGCTCGGGGCACGCCAGGCAACTGGTATCGATCACGACCCCCAGGCGCTGATTGCGAGTGAACAGAATGCAGAAGAGAACGGTGTGCTTGACCGCCTTGTGCTGCAAAACAGCGATACCCCTCCCCAAAAGTCAGCCGATATCGTCATGGCAAATATACTTGCCAGCGTCCTGATTGACCTCTCCACACAATTGGCATCACTACCTCGTCAGGGTGGCCGTATTGCACTCTCCGGCATACTTGCCGACCAGGCAGAGGATGTACGCGCTGCTTTTGATCCCTACTTTCGCCTGGAAGCGACACAAAATCTGGATGACTGGGTATTAATCACTGGCACAAAGCGTTGATTAATAAACTATTTCTTAATTAACCCCACTTGCAAAGCATGTGCGCACTGCCCCACACCCCTCTTTTATCAAAATTGCGAATTATCAATAAAAAATAGACTATATTTAAGGTATGGACAGAAAGCAGTCATATCTGAAATTTCTTCAGTTGGCACAAGCGGTTAAAGAGACATCAGATTTTCCCGCTCTTGATGCTGTCGAAGAGCGTGTCCTGAACATCTTTGCTATCGCATGGCACAAAGGACGCGAAATCACCGTACTCGAGGCAATGAAGATGCTACCAGGCATCTCGGAGAGCACGGTTTTCCGTCGCATCAAGTCACTGCGCCAGAAAGAGATGATATCGCTTAATATGGACGAAAAAGATCGTCGTACACGTTTTATTCGTCCGACTGAGCGTGCTAATGACTACTTCGGCAGGCTTGGCAATTGCATGAAAAAAGCACAACAGGCCTGAGTCTGTAATCCACGGCAAGATTTCCCTCTACCCACATTACACAATTGACCTGAGCGCCCTTGTGGCAGTATCTTGTTATTCCCTGAGAATTCCAGAGAAAGAGGTAACTATCCGTGGAAAAAATACTACAGTGGCTCGGCCAGATTGACCCCACCCTGATCACCAACACAATCATGGAGTATGGCATCTCCATCCTGTCTGCTCTCGCCATCTACATTATCGGTAAGTGGCTGGTAACACGGATATCCACGCTGATAAAGAAAACCATGACAAGCCGCGGAGTCGAACAAACTCTGGTCAAATTTCTTGGCAATATCGTGCACTGGCTACTGCTCGCCTTTGTCATCATTGCTGCCCTGACGCAGCTCGGCGTTGAAACCACTTCGATTGCAGCCATCTTCGCAGCCGCTGGCCTGGCCATTGGTCTTGCACTCAAGGATTCACTATCAAATTTCGCTTCGGGTGTGATGATCATCATGTTCCGCACTTTCAAGGTTGGTGACTTTGTTGAAATTGCGGGCACATCGGGAACTGTCGAGGAAGTGAGTATCTTTACGACCCACCTCAAGACGCCCGACAACAAGCTTGTCATTGTGCCCAACTCATCCATCACCAGCGGCACCATTACCAATTTCTCAGCAAAGCCAACGCGTCGTGTCGACATGGTGTTTGGCATCGGTTACCAGGATGACATCAGGAAGGCCAAGAGCCTGCTCGAGGAGATCCTCGCCAGTGATGAGCGCATACTGAAAGATCCCGCACCTGTAGTTGCCGTTTCGGAACTGGCCGACAGTAGCGTCAACTTTATTGTCCGTCCATGGACGAAAAAAGAAGACTACTGGGGTGTCTACTGGGATCTGCAAGAGAACGTCAAACTGAAATTTGATGAAGCCGGTATCAGCATCCCCTTCCCGCAGCAGGAAGTCCATATGCACACGCTTAATGCCGCTTGAAGAGATAAGAAGTTCGAGCCTGGTTTTCATACCGAAGACCAGGCCGGTAACTTGTGTGATTCATGAACGACATTATCACCTGGATTATCATCGCTGCTTTCTATGCGCCCCTGCACTACCTGCTGCCTGTACTCTTTCTGTTCATCACTGGAGAAGAGGCCGAGAGTGTCCGCAAACAGCTGATACATGCAGCCATTCTCGATTCAACACTCTCTATGGTGATTGCGTTTGCTGTCGTCATCCTTCTGTTTAACAAGGAAATGATCAGCATCGCCATGCTGATCCTGCTGCTGTCAATGTTCTACCCCTTCGTCAGAATCATCAGGCAACGCAAGAAACTCCATTAAACATACTCCCTCTTGCAGTGGCTTAACACAAATGCAAGACAACCCAAGTATAATAAGGTACTCCACGCTGATAGCGTATTTAATTTCCCCACCCCGGAACAGAGAAAGATGAGCAGTCAAATCTTTAAGGACAATACCTTTCCCCGCCACATCTCGGACGTCATGAACCTGATGCACATGATGGTATTCCAGGGCACAGATGGTGAAGAGAAGTGGGAGACATACCTGACTCCGAAGCAGAAAGAGTATGTCGCACTGGGACTGGCTCTCTATTACCAGTGTGACCACTGTATCGATCACCACCTTGCTGCCCTGTGTAAAATCGATAAGGTCAGCAAGGATACCATCTGCCAACACATCAACTCGATGATTCTTTTCCTGAGGATCGACACCCGGGTTATCGGTAGTTCGGAGAAGAACTACTGGATCAAGGCATGGCAGCGTTTCGCCAAACTGATCTCCTTCCAGAGTAATGATCCGGATCTCCCCTACCTGATTGCGTTGGCCATCGGTATTGCACGAGATGACGAATTCCTCATAGACTTTTGCGGCACCCAGGTCGTCAACAGTTGTGAATCGAGGGAAATCAACCCGCGTGCAATGGTGGGCGAACTTGAGGCGGTGGTCATTTTCATGAAAGCAGCTGCATCCAAGAACCGCATCGTCGACAAGGTCGAGAAGCTGTTTGCCTGACCGAATTTCACTTCTCATCGTCACCCGTGCTCTGCCAGGAAGAGCACAAATTGGTTGACAAAGCATTAGAAGATACTAAAATAGGAATCATTCCTATTTACTGCGTGATAACACCTGATGACGTCACAACCGCTCAACAGTATTCCGGTCGGCCACAAGGTCAGGCTGAATGCTATTCAGGGTGGTCGCCAGCTTACCCGGCGCCTGTTGGCGCTCGGCATCAGCCTGGGCAGTGAATTCGAAGTCATCAACCATCGCGACCACGGCGTTGTCGTTGCCCGTGAACAGAATCGCGTGGCACTTGGAAGCGGTATAGCCAGCAAGCTCTCTGTTGAGCTCCTCGACTAATGCCTTGCCACGACACCGGCAAGGCGTCAGAGAGTATTAAAGGCAATCTGCGCATCGCAATCGCGGGTAATCCCAATTGCGGCAAGTCAGCCCTGTTCAACAGCTTTACCGGGATTCGCCAGAAAACCGGCAACTGGCCGGGTGTCACCGTTGATCGCAAAGAGGGACACTTCCAGATAGATGACCGCCAGGTCACCGCTATCGATCTGCCAGGTATCTACTCACTCGATGCCAACTCACTGGATGAACAGGTAACGCGCGACTACCTGTTGTCACGGGATGCCGATCTCATCGTTAATGTCATCGATGCCTCAAACCTGGAACGCAATCTCTATATGACTGTGCAGTTGCTGGAGATGGGTGTTCCGCTAATCGTCTCTCTCAATATGATGGATATTGCGCGCAAACGCGGTATCGATATCGACATCACCATGCTGAGTCGGGAACTCGGTTGCCCTGTGGTTCCGATCGTCGCCACCAGTGGTGAAGGGATCAGTGAACTCAAGGCGCGCATGCTGGATGTTGTGGACAACAAGGTAACAGGCGGTTACTCACTTGCCTTTGATGAAACCATTGAGTCCGCTGCCAGCGAACTCTCCGGGATGATCGAACACGAACACGCAGCTAACAGGCGCTGGCTGGCAATCAAGCTACTTGAAAATGACGCCCATGCAACCGCCAGTGTCAGCGATGCGACCCGAGAGCAAGCGACTCACCTGCAACAGCAAATCCTGGTGCGTAACGACGAGGATGCAGATGTCCTGATTGCTGACAGTCGCTTTGGACATGCGCATACCCTCGCTCGCAGTGTCCTCAAACATCGCTCACGCATCACGCGCACCATGAGTGACCGTATCGATCAGTTCGTACTCGGAAAGTGGAGCGGCATTCCACTGTTCCTGGTCATCATGTACCTGATGTTTCTCTTCACCATCAATTTTGGTGGTGCTTTTATCGACTTTTTTGACGGCATTGCAGGTGCAATCTTTGTTGACGGACTTGGCGAACTGCTGACATCACTCGGTAGCCCTGCATGGCTGCGCGTCGCGCTGGCTGACGGAATCGGTGGTGGCATCCAGATTGTTTCAACATTTATTCCGATCATCGCCTCGCTCTACCTGTTCCTGTCACTACTTGAAGATTCCGGTTACATGTCACGTGCCGCTTTTGTCATGGATCGCGCCATGCGTGCAATCGGATTACCCGGCAAGGCATTTGTACCCCTGATTGTCGGTTTTGGATGCAACGTGCCTGCGATCATGGCAACCCGTACACTTGAACACGAACGTGAACGCAAGTTGACCATTCTCATGAATCCTTTCATGTCTTGCGGTGCACGCCTGCCTGTCTATGCACTCTTTGCGGCGGCATTCTTTCCACATTCAGGTCAGGATATCGTTTTCCTACTCTATATTGCCGGAATCGCGGTTGCGATTCTTACCGGCTTGTTGATGAAAAAGACCCTGCTGCCAGGTGAAAGCAGCGGCTTTATGATGGAGTTACCCTCCTATCACATGCCGTCAATGAAAGGTGTTCTGCTGCGTGCATGGGATCGTGTGAGCCTGTTTATCAGGGAAGCAGGCCAGGTCATCATCGTCATGGTGTTGGCGCTGAACCTGCTCAACTCGATCGGTACTGACGGCAGCTTCGGTAACGAAAACAGTGAAGAGTCTGTGCTCAGTGAAGCGAGCAAGCAAATCACACCCCTGTTTGCACCAATGGGCATCCAGGATGACAACTGGCCTGCCATTGTCGGCATCCTCTCAGGTGTCCTTGCCAAGGAAGTCGTCGTCGGCACACTCGACACGCTCTACACGCAAATTGGCCAAAAGGGCATGCCTGAAACCGAATTTGATTTTTGGCAATCAGTCAACGATGCAGCCGCAACTGTTCCGGACAATCTTGCCGGTCTTGCTGCTTCGGTAGCAGATCCGCTGGGGCTCGATATTGGTAATCTCGATGATCACGGTGAGGCAGCTGCCAGCCAGGGTGTCAGGGAGAGTGTATTTGGTGCAATGAATCAGCGTTTTGACGGGCAGGCCGGTGCATTCGCCTACCTGCTGTTTATTCTGCTCTACTTCCCATGCGTCGCAACTATCGGTGCTATCAAGCGTGAAGCCGGTCGTAAATGGGCAGCCTTTGTCGCATTCTGGACAACCTCTGTCGCTTACCTGACTGCCAGCAGTTACTATCAACTGGCTACTTATGCAGACCACCCCCAGCTCTCCATCATCACACTCTCTCTGATGTGGATGCTGTTTTTACTGCTGATCATCGGGCTGCGTTACTGGGGCAGAAAAGTACCTGCGTCTGCTGCAGTTGTGGATGGTAGCAGCGGATGATCCTCTCCGAGGTACGTGAATATGTAAAAGAGCGTGGCCGTGTCACACTCGGGGATATCGCCTTGCATTTCGACAGCGATCCCGAATCTGTGCGCCCTATGCTGGATCTCTGGATCAAAAAAGGAAAGATCAGAAAAGAGATGCTCACCAGCGCCTGCGGAAGCAGTTGCAACTCCTGCGATGCAGCGACAACCGAGATTTATACCTGGAATGGGCAGAAAGCTATTTGAGCTCTACAGCGAAACCATCAATTAGTTGTATATCCATCCCTGGCGTACAGCATATTTTTCCATCTCGACAGCCACGAACACCACCAACGGTAACAACATACACAGAAGCAAATCATGCGCAGACAGCGGGCTAGTATGAAATATCTCATTGAAAAATGGAACATAGATAATCATCATCTGTAGCGAGACCGTCAGCAAAATTGCACCTATCAGTGCAGGATTTGAAAAAAGCCCGATAGAAAACAGTGATTCCTGCTCGGAACGAATCGCCAGCACATGCATAAGTTGTGAAAAAGTCAGCACGGTAAAGACGATTGTCTGCCAGTTGTCTGAACCACCATGAAAAGCCCAGGCTTGTGCACCCAGCGACAAGGCGGCAATAAACAACCCTACCCACACGACATGCTGCCACATACCATGAGAGAAGATCGTCTCCTCCGGCCTGCGTGGCGGCCTGCTCATAATGCCCTTTTCCCTGTGCTCGGCTGAGAGTGCGAGTCCGGGCAGACCATCCGTCACCAGGTTGATCCAGAGAATCTGCACTGGCAGAAGCGGCAACGGCAGACCGATGAATGGCGCAAGGAATAGTACCCAGACCTCACCGGCGTTACTCGTCATGGTGTACTTGATGAACTTGCGAATATTATCAAAGATACGGCGACCTTCACTGACAGCATGAACAATGGTGGCGAAGTTGTCATCCAACAGCACCATGTCACTCGCTTCACGAGCAACATCGGTACCCTTCTTACCCATGCCAATACCTATGGTTGCACGTTTCAACGCCGGTGCATCATTGACGCCATCACCGGTCATGGCGACAAACTCACCATGTTTCTGCAACGCCTTGACGATGGCTATTTTCTGCTCCGGAGATACTCTTGCATAGACGGATATCTCCTCAACCCTGTCAGCAAACTCCTCCTCTGACAGTGCAGCAATATCTGATCCTTTCATCACTTCGATATCACTGGCGATGTCGAGGCGGCGTGCAATTGCACTGGCAGTTGCCGGATGATCACCTGTGATCATTACCGGCTTGATACCTGCTGTTTTACACGCGCTGATAGCCGCAGGCACTTCCGTACGCGGTGGATCAATCAGACCAACAAGACCCAAGAGAACAAGCTCGGTCTCGATACACTCTTGCGTAATACAATCCGGCAGATGAGGAAACCTGCGCATCGCCAGTGCCAGCACCCTGTATCCCTCGGTTGCCATCTCCTCGGCCTGTTGCAGAATCTCCTGCTGATCAATCGCCTCGTCACCAGTAGAGTGAAGTTGTTTCGTACAGCATGGAATGACTGCTTCAGGTGCACCCTTTGTGAAGGCCACCACTTCATCGCCGATAGTGTGCAGGGTGGTCATCGCTCGACGGCTGGTATCGAATGCCAGTTCGGCGATACGTGGGAAATCCGTCTCTATATCATGCTTCCTGATGCCACCATCAAGAGCACCAAGGTAAAGAGCGACGTCTGTTGGATCACCAAGCGGCTCGTCGTGTTCATCAAGAGTCACGTCGGTGCTGAGCGCGAGCAACCTTCCAAGCCATTGCCACGGCTCAGAGCCGATATCGATCTCGCTGAGACTGTTAATACTTGTCCCGTCTGCATCGATACGCTCAACACGCATACGATTGCTGGTGAGTGTGCCTGTCTTGTCTGAGCAGATGTAGGTAACAGAACCGAGCGACTCTACTGTCGGCAAACGACGCATCAGGGCGTTGTGTTTACCCATCTTCTGGGCACCCATGGCCAGTGAAATGGTGACTACCGCAGGCAGAGCTTCGGGTATCGCGGCAACAGCAAGACTGATTGCCGTGAGCAGCATCAGCATCACTTCCTCACCGCGCGCAAGTCCGGCAAAAAAAACCACTGCTGCGATAATTAGGATAGCAACGGCGAGTTTACCGCCAAATCGTTCGAGCCGATGCTGCAGCGGGGTCAGCACTGTACCCGAGGTTTTCAGCAGATCAGCTATCTTGCCAAGTTCCGTCTGGTGACCTGTCGCGACGACTACTCCCAGTGCTCTTCCGCGTGTCACATTGGTGCCTTTGAAAGCCATATTACTGCGGTCACCGACAGGCAGCTCTGCATCATCCAACTGCTCTTCCTGCTTTGTAACCGTGAAAGATTCTCCGGTCAGCGCGGCCTCATCAAGTTCACAATCTGCCACCTCGAAAAGGCGCAGATCGGCAGTCACGACATTACCAGCCTCTATGGAAACGACGTCTCCCGGAACAAGTTGTGTGGAGGGGATTGACTGCAGATGACCACCCCGGCGTATACGCGCTTCCGGCTCAGTCATTCGTTTTAGGGCATCCACTGCTCTTTCGGCGCGATACTCCTGAATCAAACCTATGGTTGCATTGAGTATGACAATGATGAGAATAACAACAGTGTCACTGATTTCACCAATGGCACCAGCAATCACTGCGGCAGCCAGCAGGATCAGGATCATCGCATCCTTGAACTGAGCAATAAACTTCTCTGCAAGGGTGGTGCGGCGTTTCTCGCGAAGCTCATTGGCGCCGTAAATCGCCGACCGTTGGGCTACCTGCTGATCAGAAAGACCGTCACGCAGGTCCACCTCGAGGAGTGATGCAACTTGCTCGGCTGATAATGTATGAAATAACGCGTTCTGTGGAGTCGTGTCCATTCAGGCTGCAGCCATGTGCTAACAGAGACTCCATCTTAACTTAAATACCAGCTCTCCTATAATCCTGCTAATAGGGACTGGATCAGCGGATAAGATCTGAATAGGAAAATATCAGAACCGAGCTTAATGGATCTTCCATATTGACTATCACGGTGACGGGGGTGTTACTCTCCCTCACACTGTGGAGTCGATTCTTATGTCTGAGCAGATGATGCTCAAGATCTCCACCCGGAATAAGCAGTTGGTCATTGGTGTAGCTGTTTCCATTAAACTGATAGCTATAGGTAACAGCCATGGCAATATTGGCAACCTTACTTGATCAGGCTGTCAAACGTGCATAGAGCAGTGGCAGCCTGTTCGGCAATTCACCCGGGTCATGTATGACAACGAAATTGTTGCTGCCAAAAAGATGCGGTAGATACTCACTACCCTTGGTATCAATGGTCACGCAGAAAGGCTGCATACCAAGCTTTCTCGCTGCCTGTACAGCATGGCGTGTATCTTCAATGCCATGCCTGCCCTCGTACTTGTCGATGTCATTGGGTTTTCCGTCGGTAAGAATCAACAGCAGGCGACGGTTGGCCGGCTGGTTTTCCAACTGCCGGGTTGCATAACGAATACCTGCACCCAGGCGAGTATAGTATCCCGGCTTGATCATCCCGATACGCCCCCTGATCTCACCGCTGTATTTTTCGTCGAACTCCTTCAATTGGTGCAAACGAACCGGGTTTCGTTTGCGCGAGGAGAAGCCATAGATTCCGAAACGGTCCCCGGTTGCCGCAAGTGACTCTGCAAACAGGAATAAAGCGTCCCTGATGACATCGATAACACGATGCTGATCATTGATCCAGGTATCGGTAGACAGCGACAGGTCAGCGAGAAGAAAACAGGCAAGGTCGCGGCCACCACTGCGCAGTTCACGATAAAGTCCATGTGCCGTGTCACCATGTCCGGACTCCCTGTCCGCGGCAAAACGCAAATAGGCATCAAGATCGATCTCCTGTCCATCTGCCTGCGCCCTGTGCCATACACGTGAAGGTGCCAGTGTCTGAAACTGGTGACGCAGACGTCTGGCAGTCTTGACCAGGTGCTGTGGTAGTTCCAATGAGCCCGGGGCATCGGCAACAAGATGAATAATCCTGCAGGCATCAGGCAAAAGTTCCTGACGTTTCCAGTCCCATTCAGGTAATAAAAGTCCCTCATCAAGAACAAGATCATCATCCGCCTCAGACGGCAGATCCAGATCAAATTTAAGCGATGCCGCCGAACTCCTGCGGTTACGTGCCACGGCCAGTTTGTCGAGGTCATCTGCAATCGCCTCGGCACGCCCGAGATCTTCGTCATCCTCCTGGCCACGGTCTACATTGACAAACTCACCCCAGGTAAAGATGTTCTCCATGCGGACAGTGATGAGACCGCGATCACTTTCCGGTGAGTCAACGCGTTGCGCCTGTTTACGTTTCGCATTTTCCGGCGTATGGCTTACTCCACCGTGATCGTTATTATTCTCATCGACATCATCTTCTGGCTGCAGCTGTGTTCCAGGTGGCGCCGGATGCAACCAAAGGGGAATCGGGTATGGATCACGATTAATATCGGGCAACCGGGTGACCGAGCCGGGATTGGTTAACGCCTGGCGTAACAGCTGCTCGGCTTCTGCCTCGGCATGATTCAATCTACCGCGCGTAGGCCTCTGCTCAAGGTGTGCCTCGACCAGCCTCTTGTATCGAGCCCGCATACCGGGAAACTGTTGCAGTGTATTTCGGGTTAACTCCTGGTTGTGTACGTACCACTCCTGTCGATGCGGATGATCGCTCACGGCAAGCGCCGACAGCCACAGGTAGAGGTCACGATTGAGGCTCCTGTGCGGGAACCAGTCAAGTGATAAAGGCAGGCGTAATGAACGCTCATCTCGCCATGCAAGCTCGACCTTGTTATGCGACCCTGCAATGCGCTGCAACAGCTTTCTGCGCATGCTGATCGCAGTAGCGTCAACGGCTTCTATCCGTAAACCACCGTCTCCGCCAAGCGCACGAAACAGGATGCCAACTGTCTCTCGCACCTCGTCCAGGCAAACTGCGGCGTCCGGAAAATGATCATCAGCCATGCGGGTGATAAAACGGTGCCAGAAAGCTCCTACCTGCTCTTCCATGTTAGCGTCGACCTGCAGGCTTGCCTGCCTGCCCTTCACGTTGAGAATCGGAACTGCGGCCTGTTACGACCACTTTGGCATCCTCTCCTTCCACCCATCGCAACAAGCTCTGTTTATGATCTCTGTCCTCAACCTTTGTACAGGCAGAAATACATTCGCCACACTCGGTGCAGGTAAACATCTTCCGTTTCAGTGTTCTCGGGCGTAGCCGCATGGGGCATGCATTGTCGCAGGCGTTGTTACAGCTGTTACAGTCAGTTGCGCGCTGTATATCAAAACCGACCACCATCGCCTTGTCATTCGCCATCCAGGCAAGGCTCTGAAACAGACCCACTGCACAACCAAAACGACAAAAGAGATGACGGGCAAAACCAAATTCAATCGACAGAAGGAGCGTGCCGACACCCAGAAAAATCGACTGGTTTCGAGTCAGGTTACCAGTAAAAAGATTGGAATAGATTTCTCCCGGTGGAAGCAGGTAGGTGAGCAAGGTCAGCGCCCACAGGAATGCAAAACCGATAATTGCAACAGCAGTCGGAATCCAGTAAACGGGATTCGGTTTCAGTTTGCTCCCATCTGGCTGTTTCTCAGGCAGGGTTTTACGTTCCCAGATGCTGGGCTTTCCGCTGGCACGCAACATTAAACGATTGATCACTTCAACAACCGAAAAGTGCGGACACAACCAACCGCAGTAGAGTCGCCCCCAGCGCCACGCTGACCAGATCAGCAAGCCGCCAATCAGCAAGATCGGGAAGAAGCCCCTGATAATCAGGTTAATCGCAGCATCGAGGCTGCTTGCCTCACCGGCAATAAATGCATCAATTCCCAGGGTCCAGTGAAAACCGAAAAGGATGAAATGCCCAAGATTGAGATCAAGTCTGAACAGGTCAAGCGGAGGTGCTATCACGAAGAGAATAAAGAAACCCATCTGAAACCAGGCGCGTTTTTGCTGAAGTGAAGTGCGAGGTATGCTCATCTCAATGCGTGGCAACCGTCAGGCAATGTTTTGCCAACCAGCGGATAACGCCAGCAACGCCCTGCCATTGCCTGGGCAAGGCCAAGAATACCCAGTATCACCAGGCTTGCATGACAGATAGTAAAATAGGTAATCAGCACGACCCACGTCCAGGGGCCGTCAAAGCCACCCAGCAGAAGAATCAGGCCAACGACAAGAATCAGAAGCACACCGGCCCACAGGGATGCATTCATTGTCTGTGACAGGTGTGCTGCAGCCAGTGGAGGCGCTTTGTCGACCTTGAGAAAATAGAGCAGCAGGAGAATCAGAAAGGCAGCACCGGGCAGTAGCAGCAGGTTGAGGAGATAGAGCCCCTCTGCAGCAACTGCGAGAGAAAAACCAGGTACATCCGTATCTGAATTAATCTCCGATGGTTGCATGCACAACCTCCATCAATGCCTCGATCGTATCTGTATCGTCTGTCAGTGGTTCTACCAGCGCTGCCCGACAGGCTTCGCGAATATCATAACCGCCGCGTATCAGGGTTGCAGCGTAAACCAGCAGACGCGTTGATGCCCCCTCCTCGAGATCATGATCCTTCAGTGCGCGCAGTGCAATTGCAAGCTTCACAAGCCGCTCAGCCAGCTCGGCATCAATACCGGCCTCACCGATAAGAATCTCGGCTTCCAGTTCAGGCTCGGGAAAATCAAAGCTCATGGCTATGAAACGCTGCCGCGTTGAGGGCTTCATGCCCTTGAGAAGATTCTGATAACCCGGGTTATAGGAGACCACAAGCATGAACCCGGGCGGTGCTTTCAAAGTCTCACCGGTACGCTCAATCGGAAGAATACGCCTGTCATCAGTAAGAGGATGCAGAACCACGGTTGTATCCTTGCGTGCCTCGACAACCTCATCAAGGTAACAGATAGCGCCCTCGCGCACTGCGCGGGTCAGTGGTCCGTCACACCAGTAGGTTCCCTGCTCACCAATCAGGTGGCGCCCAACCAGGTCTGCAGCAGTCAGATCGTCATGACAGGCAACCGTATAGAGCGGACGCCCGAGTTTAGCCGCCATATGCTGTACAAAGCGCGTCTTGCCACAACCGGTCGGTCCCTTGATCATTACCGGAAGATTGTGATTCCATGCATGTTCAAACAGGGAGAGCTCATCACCCTGGGGCCTGTACCACGGCACTTCATCCTGTGTGTATAGATTTCTATCGTTTGTATTCATTATTTAACTTGCCGAGAAAATATAAGCTGCTGACACGAGAATAGCAGTAATTGAGAGCCAGATAACAATCACCAGGCCCCAGATACCCCTGACTTGCTTCAGTTGCATGAAATAGTCACCGATCAGATGCACCTTGAAGAGCACCATCGCGAACACCAGTAGTGAAACCCACAGGGCTTCTACCCCACTCATTCCTATCAACCATGTCAACACCGTCAGTGTAACGAGAACAAGGTAGACAAGCAGTGCGCTGCGACTCGTGAGGAGGTTTGTTGACACAGACTCTTTCATCGCATCACGTAGACCAGCGGGAAAAGAATCAGCCATACCAGGTCGACCATGTGCCAGTAACTGGCACCAGTCTCTACACCTGTGTGTTCATCCCTGCTGTAGAGTCCCTGGCGTGCCTTCCATGCGACCACGGCAAGAATAATCATGCCCATCAAGACGTGCATGAAATGAAAAAATGTCAGTGACAGGTAGAACATGTAGAAGCTGTTTGTGCTGAGCGAAACACCTTGTGAAAAATGGTGGGAGAATTCAGCCATCTTGACGACAATGAAGAGCATGCCCATCCCGACTGCTGCCCATATCCATGCGGCACAAGCACGGTTATCTCCCTCACGGATACGCATAACGCCCTGCACCACAAAGTAACTTGAAGTCAGTAGTGCAACAGTATTGATCAACGCTGAATTTCGATCCAGCGTGAGCTGGTATTGATTGAAGAGCTCAACATTGTTCATACGCGCAAATGCGTACGCGGCAAAGAAAACCGCAAAGACAAGCAACTCGGCAAGAATAAATATCCAGATAGCCAGGTCACCCGGCGGATATTTATGATGTGACTGAATGCCATTGATTGCAGCCTGTGTATTCATACTATTCTTGAATCGAGTAGTGGCGTATTCGCCGGGGAGAAGCAGTCACAAGAAAAAGCCGCACATTCGCCTGCATCGACATAAAAAAGCATCCCCGCATTTGCGGGGATGCCGTTCAGCGCATATAACTACGCGGACTCTTCCACACCGCCCCCCGCTTCCGGATCGGAGTTGCCGACAAAGAAACTGATGACGTAGAGGATCAGACCGATCAGGAAGACTACACCGGCAACTTCACGTAGCCAGTAGAAGATCTCGATCTTGTCCTGAACCACCATGAACGGAAGCGGTTCATCCGAATAGCGTTGCAGGTAAGTTTGCAGAACGCCCGCTGCTGTCAGGAACAGTGTGATAAACACCATTGAGACAGTCATCAACCAGAACGACCACATCTCCACGGTCTGCGAACGATTGCTGCCTGCCACCTTGCGACCACGCATGAGTGGCATCGCGTAGCTGATCATTGCCAGTACGATCATGACATAGGCGCCATAGAAGGCCATGTGACCATGCGCTGCGGTGATTTGCGAACCGTGCGTATAGTAGTTGACTGGTGCGAGGGTGTGAAGAAATCCCCATACACCTGCGCCAAGGAAAGCCATTACAGCTGTGCCAAGTGCCCACAGCAAGGCAGCCTTGTTGGGGTGATTTCGCCGACGACGATTCACCATGTTGAATGCAAATACAGTCATCATGAAGAAAGGTATCGGTTCCATCGCGGAGAAGATTGAACCCCACCACTGCCAATACTCAGGTGTACCTATCCAGTAATAGTGGTGACCTGTACCGATAATGCCTGTGATCAAGGTCATGGCGATAATGACGTAGAGCCACTTCTCGATCACTTCGCGATCGACACCGGTTGTTTTGATCAGTACGAAAGCGAGAATCGATCCGAGAATCAGCTCCCATACACCCTCTACCCACAGATGAACAACCCACCACCAGTAGAACTTGTCCTTAACCAGGTTGTCAGGATTGTAGAAAGCGAACAGGAACAACAAAGCCAGACCCAACAATCCAATCAGAAGAACAAGGCTGATCGCAGTCTTGCGTCCCTTGAGGATTGTCATACCGATGTTGTAAAGAAATGCCAGCGCCACTATGACGATGCCTATCTTGGTGATAGTCGGCTGCTCGAGAAACTCTCGGCCCATGGTCGGTAACAGATCGTTACCAGTCATTTGTGCCAGACCTGCATAGGGAACCAGAAGGTAACCGAGGATCGTCAGTGCGCCTGCAACCAGGAATATCCAGAACATCACCTTGGCAAGCAACGGACTGTGAAGCTCACGTTCTGCCTCTTCCGGCACAAGAAAATAGGCTGCACCCATGAAACCGAACAACAGCCATACGATCAGCAGGTTAGTGTGCACCATGCGTGCCACATTAAACGGGATTTCCGGAAACAGAAAATCACCTATGACATATTGAAGGCCCAGGATTACTCCGAACAGAATCTGTCCGACAAAAAGGCCGATAGCAGCAATAAAATATAGTTTTGCTACGGATTGGGATTGATAATTCATTAGTCTGTCTCCTCTCCTCAGCCTTGGATATTCGGTGGCCAGCCAGCCGTGTTAATTTCTGACGAATACTTCAGGAACTCTGCAAGTGCATCGAGTTCTTCATCGCTGAAATTAAACTGGGGCATGCTGCGACGGCCGGGAATACCCTCTGCAGGTCGGCTCTTGATAAAACCGATAATGCCCGCCTTTCCGCCAAGCCTTTTGTAGACGTTGCCAAGCTCAGGGGCAAAGTAGGCACCCTCTCCCAGCAGCGTGTGGCAACCGATGCAGTTGTTCTCTTCCCACAGGCGTTTGCCATGTGCGACTGTTTCAGTGATTGCACCGCGATTGTCCCGCTCCGGCAATGCCGAGTTGGTATCGTAAGACAACCCCAGGAACACCAGGATAAAAAACAGGCTCCCCCCGTAAAAAATATTACGGGCCATCGCCTTTGTGAAACTCTGTGACATAGATACCCCCTTCAGATATCAAGAATACTGTCTGCAAGTGTATGCCTCACAGAAGGGGCATCCTTGACAAGTGTCAAGAAGAGGAATTGATCACTCTGATGTCATCAGCCCGGACGGCCATCAATACGCGCACGCACCAGTTGAGGTAGATAGATGATGGAGAAGCCAGCGAAAGAGGCCATCCACAGAACTTGTGACACGCCGATCCACAGCATGTAATCCCGCGCTGCGACAATTGGCATCACGACACGAAACAGAAAACCTAGCAGCAACAGAATGAAAACGATCACCACTCCCCTGGGCGGTGTGAATATATCCCTGCCGGTATAACCGAGAGTCACACGCGACATCATGCCGAGAGTCATCACGCCAATTCCACCGACAGCAAAAGCATGCAGGGCGAGCGAAGGTGATAACAATGACCATGCAGAGAGGGCCTTGAGCAGAAAGGCGATAGCCAGGGCGATATATGCAGTATAAAGAGACCACAACAGCGGAGCCTTCCAGATAGCAGGTGTATGCCAGTCACGCAGGCGCACCAGGTGCAGAACGAACAGCAGAAGCGAAAACCCGGCGAGCAACTCCCTGGAGTTCATAAACAGATCGGCAAGCACCCACAGTGCAAAAAGAACAATACTGCTGATATCGAGCCATTTCCTGTTGCGTGGCTTGAAACCATCCCCTGCACCCCGCTCGATAAAAAAGGGCAGCACCCGGCGCATCATCATGAAGAGCAGCGCCAGAATCATATAAATGCCGAGATAGAGACCGATATGGGTGCTCAACTCCATGTAACCCAACGCACCTGCGTAAAAAAGCAGGTTGGCGACAAACATCAACACCAGCTTCACCAGGATGCCTGCCTGTTTCCACATTTTCACACGTAGCACCGGCAGGCTGACACCAACAATCAGTCCGATTCCGAAAAGCAGGTCAGCCACTGCTGCAAGCAGCAAGGCATTCTCTATTGGAAGCAGCAACGCAACTCTTGCGACTACCCACAAGGAGACAAGCAGTGCCAGTCTCCAGCCTTTCCAGGTTGGAACACCCGTCCAGTTGCTCACAGCTGTGAGCAGAAACCCTGCCACCACGGCCATTGCATAACCAAAGATCATCTCGTGAGCATGCCAGTCCATTGGCACCAGCGTTGCCGTCGGAATCTGTGCAGCAAAAAGAAAGAGCAGCATCCACAGCAACATGGCAATAACACCATACAGGCCTGCCAGGGTAAAAAAAGGCCTGAAGCCGAGCTCAAAAAGTGCGAATTGCGGCACCGGCTTTCTCTCATCAATTTGTAGCATATTGTTTTCCATTACCGTGAAAAGCGGCATTTCCGGCTTTATACAAAACCGGGCTGAGCGGTTCCGCAATGCTCTATACAAGAACACACATTCACCGGATTGTGCTTGATATTGATCAAGCCGGATTTTCGCGCCTACTCAGATTCGCTAATGCGGGGATCGTGCGGGTAGTGAAAGGTCGCCTGCAACTGATCCTGCTGAACCGCACAGGCATCAGCTGTTTTTTTCAGGTTGCTGCGGTCAATAATTTCAATTTTGCTACCCTTGACCTGGATTATTTCATTTTGAACCAGTTGCTTCATGATGCGCGAAAGGGTTTCAGGCTTGACCGACAAGCGCGAAGCCAGCACCTGCTTCGGTACGGGCAATTCAAAAGTGTCACTCTTCTGCGGAGCCGACTGCAGCAGGTAGGCGGCAACACGACTGATGGCGCTGTACTGGCTGAGTTCATCGATTTCACGCAACAGGCCACGCAAGCGCTGGCTCATGTCACCCAGCAACAGAAAACAGGTATCAACCGACTCCTTCAGCATCGCAGCAAAATTGACTGAATTAATGCTGATGACCTCGGCAGGTGTCAGCGCCTGTGCACCGACAGGAAACAGGGGCCGCTCAAGAAACATCAAGGCTTCCGCAAATGTACTGCCCGGAGTGATCACCTCGATGATTTTCTCACTGCCTGTAGGCGTAGCCCTGAAGAGTTTGATCTGGCCACTGACAACATAGTAGAAACGATCGGCATTATCTCCCTGGTCAAACAGGAACTCTCCCGTATCCAGAGTTTTCCTGACTGCATGCTGACTCACTCTCGCAAGTTGTTCTTCATCCAGTTGGGCAAACAGATGCCCATTCCTTAGCTCAGCTTCTATCGTCATGTATCAATCCATGCCCCATTCAATGAAAGCATTATAGTAGCAAAGCCGACAGGTGGGCCCACTCAATCCGGCAATTTCTATGCAAAACAACTATTTTTCTTGCTCTTACATGCGACAAGAAGAATACGGGCGCCCGTTTTTTTGTATAATGCACCGCGATAAAGCTGATATTACCACCGGGCAGAAGTTACATGACAAGTTACGCTACTGACGATCTGCGCATCGTCAAAATCAAGGAAGTTGCTGCACCTGAAAAAGTGCGCGCGGCTTTCCCGATTAGTGAAGAGGCCTCCAGAACCGTGTTCGAAACACGCCAGGCAATTCACAATATTCTTGCTCACAAGGATGACCGCATGGTTATCATTGTTGGCCCATGCTCGGTGCATGACACCAAGGCGGCCCTCGAGTACGCTGAAAAGCTGGCTCCATTGCAAGAGGAGCTCAAGGATGACCTGCTGATCATCATGCGCGTCTACTTTGAAAAACCGCGTACAACAGTTGGCTGGAAAGGTCTGATCAATGATCCTTTTCTTGATGACTCCTTCCATATCAACAAGGGTCTGCATGTAGCACGCGAACTGCTGCTCAACCTGAACAATATGGGCATGCCGACTGCGACCGAATTTCTTGACCTGATCAGCCCGCAGTACATCGCCGACCTCATCGCATGGGGCGCTATCGGTGCGAGAACCACTGAAAGCCAGGGACATCGTGAACTCGCTTCAGGACTCTCCTGCCCTGTCGGTTTCAAAAACGGTACAGATGGCCGCCTGCAGATCGCCATTGATGCAATCCGTTCTGCAAGTAATCCGCACAGCTTCATGTCACTCACCAAAGAGGGACATTCAGCGATCTTCTCGACCAGCGGCAACGAAGATTGCCACGTCATCCTGCGCGGCGGCTCTCGTCCAAACTATGATGCCGAGAGTATCGAGGAAGCAGCACAGGATCTCGAGAAAGCGGGTCTCACGCCTAACCTGATGGTTGATTTCAGCCACGCCAACAGCAAGAAACAGCATGAGCGCCAGGTTGATGTCGGCAACGATGTGGCCGGGCAGGTTTCTCGTGGTGACAAGCGGATAATCGGCGCAATGATCGAGAGCCATCTTGTCGGTGGCAGACAAGATCACAAGCCGGATGTTGAATTGATTTACGGGCAGAGCATCACGGATGCATGTCTCGCATGGGATGATACCAAGCCGCTGCTATATACACTTGCCGAGGCTGTGCGGGAACGTCGCAATGTTTGATGTAATGAGTGTGCAATAGCGCACACTCACCCCAAAAAAATTGTCATGCCGGCCTTGAGCCGGCATTTTTTTGTGTGCTGTTCCTGATGGATCCCGGGTCAAACCCGGGGTGACGATAATTGTGGCCAGAGATGACGAAAACGCTGTCTGGATCAGAGCCCCGAAAAAGCACGCTCCAGGTCGGCAAGCAGATCATCCACGTTTTCCAGTCCAACCGAAATACGCACCAGGCCCTCAGCAATACCAGCCGCTTCCTTCTCCTCCGGAGTCAGGCGCGCATGGGTTGTCGTTGCCGGGTGGGTTATGGTGCTCTTGGTATCCCCGAGGTTGGCTGTAATCGACATCAGGGTGACTGAGTCAATCAGTTGCCACGCCTTCTCCCTGCCCCCCTTGAGAATGAAAGAGACGATACCGCCGGGCATACGCTGCTGCTTCTGAATCAACGCAAACTGGCGGTGTGATTCAAGTCCCGGAAAATAGACCTCTTCAACTGCATCCTGTTGCTCGAGCCAGGTTGCCAGACTGGCGGCATTGTCACAGTGGCGCTGCATACGCAATTCAAGGGTTTCGAGGCCCTTCAGGAAGACCCAGGCATTGAACGGACTCATGGCCGGACCACCTGTGCGCAGAACACCAAACACCTCTTCACCAACACGTTTACTGTCACCAACAACAGCGCCGCCAACACAACGTCCCTGCCCGTCGATATACTTGGTAGCAGAGTGCACCACGATATCCGCACCCAGTTTCAGCGGCTGTTGTACAACCGGGGTACAGAAGCAGTTATCGACAACCAGGATTGCATCGTTATCGTGCGCAAGCTGCGCCAGCGCCTCGATGTCGCCCACCTCGGTTAACGGATTGGAAGGCGTCTCGAGAAACAGCATGCGTGTCTCGGGGGTAATCGCATCCTTCCATGAATCGAGATCAGAAAGTTCTGCGTAGCTGGTCGTAATACCGAAGCGTGACAGGTACTTGTTGAACAGCATGACCGTCGAGCCGAAGATTGCACGTGAACTGACGATGTGATCGCCCTGCTCCAGCAGGCCCATACAGGTGGCGAGAATCGCGGCCATGCCGGAAGCCGTGGCCACACAGGAGTCTCCGCCTTCCATCGCTGCAAGACGCGCTTCAAATGTTTTTACGGTGGGATTGGTAAAGCGTGAATAGACATTACCTGGCATGTCGCCTGAAAAGCGCGCTGCGGCTTCGGCAGCCGTGTCGAATACAAAGCTGGAAGTCGGGTAGATTGGTTCCGAGTGTTCACTCTCCGCCGTGCGCTGGTGGCCGGTTCGGATTGCTATAGTTGATACATCCCACTCATGTTCATCATGCATTTTCTAATAACCCTCAATCTGTACAACAAGGGTTTACTCAAAAAAAAGCATAACCCTCGTTTTAGCTGAATTTATCAAGCGCCCGCAATCTGAGACAAATCGGCGCCATCAATCGGAAATCCAAGTGTAGCGCAATAATGCCACACATGTTAATTTTCACTATTAATATAGACGAACAGGCGCGATCACTTGAGCAGCATCTTCCCCTGCATTGGCATTACCGGCAAAAGAGGCGACCCGACCCTCGGTGAATTGCTGCAGCCGCTGCATGCCCACCTGCAGGCAGCCGGCATCGAGTTGCTCGTCGACGAGAGAATGGCCGAATTCCTGCCGGAAAGCAGGCAGATGCCACTCAACCAGCTTGCAGAAACTGCCAACCTTGTCATCGTGGTTGGTGGCGATGGCACCCTGCTGCACAGCAGCCGTACCCTGGCACCCTACGATGTACCTATAGTTGGTATTAACCGCGGGCGTCTCGGTTTTCTTGCCGATATCTCCCCGCAGGAGATGCTCGACAGTCTCGACAGAATACTTGCCGGCAGTTACGAGGAAGACCTGCGTTTTCTACTGCAGGCAGAAATTCGTGACCAGGATGGTACAGTCCTCGACTCGGCACAGGCGCTCAATGATGTCGTTTTCCACAAGTGGAACACCGCGCGCATTATCGAGTTTGAACTTCGCATCGACAATAATTTTGTTGAGACCCAACGATCCGACGGCATTATCATATCGACGCCGACAGGCTCAACCGCCTATGCCCTGTCAGGTGGTGGCCCACTCATCATGCCATCTATGGGCGCCATTCTACTGGTGCCTATATTCCCGCATACACTGAGTAACCGGCCGATCGTGGTAGCTGACACCAGCCTGATCGAGATCCGCAGTTGTGGTCGCACGCCCAGCGAGCATGTCTGCATCACCTGTGACGGGCAGACACACCTGAGCATTAGAGAAAACCAGGTCCTGGCAATCAGCCGTGCAAGCCATCCTGTACGCCTCATCCATCCGAGTGGTCATGATCATTTCCAGATCCTGCGCGAGAAACTCGGCTGGGGCCATAATCGTACCTGACCGGAAACCTACAGGATGCTGACTGCGCTCCAGATTCACAACTTCGTGACGATCGAGTCACTGGAAATTGATTTCAGCAACGGCATGACGACCCTCACCGGTGAAACCGGTGCCGGTAAATCGATTCTGGTCGATGCACTCGGACTGGTGCTCGGTGACAAGGCCGACAGTTCTCTGATTCGCAGCCAGTGCGAACGCGCTGAAATTACAGCCCAATTCACCCTGCCGGATGTGGAAATGGCAACCTGGCTCGAACAGCAGGAGATCCCGACTGATGAAGGTGAATGCATCATCAGGCGCGTACTCAACAGCAACGGACGCTCCAAGGCCTACATCAATGGTTCGATGGTAACACTTGCCCTGCTCGATGATTTTGGCAGCCGTCTTATCGATATCCATGGCCAGCACGCACACCAGTCACTCGGATCCAGGCAACATCAGCGCCAGCTGCTCGACGGATTTGCTGCGCATGACAAACTCTGCAAGGCAGTTGAGTCTGCCTGGCAGGAGTGGCTGACAACAAAAGATAAGCTGCAGGAACTGAGCGACCAGCAGAATGAACATCGTGATCAACTGCGACTGCTGCAGTTTCAGTTGCAGGAGCTCGATGGCCTCTCCCCCATTGACGGTGAATGGCACGAACTTGAACAGCAGCAGAAACGCCTCGCCAATGCACAAACACTCATCAGGACTGCTGATGAGATCACGCAGCAGCTCTATGCCGGTTCCGGGGCTGAGGAGCGACTGCAAAATGCCGACAACCGACTCGGGGAACTGGTTGAACTCGACCCGTCGCTTGCCGAAAGCCATGCGATGATCAAATCCGCATTGATCGAGATCCAGGAGGCGTCGAGCGGACTGCAAGGCTATGCCGGCACGGTGGAGCTTGACCCCCAGCTGCTTGCAGAGGTTGATGAGCGTCTCGGAAACTATCATTCGCTGGCAAAAAAATACCAATGCGATCCTGACCAACTGGCTGGCCTGCAAGAGGGTCTGAAAACACAACTTGCCAGCCTCGAAAATGCCGACGAGACACTCGAGGCCCTGCAGCAGCAACTTGACAAGGCAGAACAAACATGGAAATCAGCTGCACAAAAACTTGCTAAATCACGCCAAAAGGCTGCAAAAAAACTGCAGCAGGATGTGACAGAACAGATTCAGCAATTATCAATGCCGCATGGTGAGTTCCAGGTGGCACTGCATCCGGCCAAGAGCGAAGAGCCACTAAGATACGGTCAGGAGACAGTCGAATTCCTGGTCTCGGCAAATCCCGGCATGGCACCTCAACCGATATCTAAGGTTGCCTCTGGCGGCGAACTGTCACGCATCAGCCTTGCCATCCAGGTTGTCACCGCTGGCATCGGTAAAATTGAAACGCTGATATTTGATGAAGTGGATGTCGGCATTGGCGGCGCAACCGCCGAGGTGGTCGGTCAGCTGTTGCGGCAAATCGCATCAAAGCGACAGATTCTGTGCGTTACCCATCTGCCACAGGTGGCATCACAGGCACATCAACACCTGCGAGTCGAAAAAGAGAGCAGCAAAAGTGGCACAAGCTCAACTGTCGTTGCGCTGGATGAAGAGCAGCGAGTGCAGGAGATTGCACGCATGCTAGGTGGTGTGGAGATGACCGAGCGAACCCTTGATCATGCGGCCGAGATGGTCAGCCGGGGCAATCAGCTGCGATGAATGCACTCTTTTTTGGTGCATCTTGCGTAGAGAATCAGGGAATGATCTGACAATTCAAAACCTTTTTCTTCAGCCACCCGGTGTTGTGCCTGCTCGATCCCCTCATCGACAAACTCCTCGACATGACCGCAATCCATACACACGATATGGTCGTGATGGCCACCGTGGTCCAGTTCGAAAACAGCCTGCCCACCTTCAAAATTGTGGCGCTGAACCAGTCCCGCACCCTCAAACTGGGTCAATACCCGGTAGATTGTGGCCAGGCCAATCTCCTCTTCCCGCTCCAGCAGTGCCTTGTAGACATCTTCTGCGCTCATATGGCGCAAATCACTGCTTTCGAGGATTTCAAGGATTTTGACTCTCGGCGTGGTGACCTTGAGTCCTGCATCACGAATGTTCTGATCGTCCATTATTTTCCGTCACTGCTGTCAAATAATCGCTTTTTTAGGTTATAGTATGGCCTGATTCTGTCCCGGACACGCTAATTGCAAGTATCACCAATGAACAAGATTCTAACACTATCAGCCATTTTCACCGGTCTGCTCGCCTCGGGCTGCAGTACCACTGAAAAAATCACCTCTATAGTACCCGATTCCATCTCCAATTGGGCACTTGTCCACAAGGCGACAATCCAGCAAGGCAATATTCTGACGGAAGACGCGCTGGAGGAGCTATCACCTGGCATGTCCAAGGATGAAGTACGTATCTCGCTAGGCTCACCTTCACTGGTTGATGTATTCCACCAGGAGCGCTGGGATTATATCTACTCAATTGATGTTCCAGGCGAGGAACCTGTTCTGAAAACCCTGTCGATTTACTTCACCGATGATCTCGTCGACCGCGTCGAAGGCGATTACGAGGCAGACGAGCGCAGTGAGCAGGAAGCGAAGCGTGTTGTCGTAACAGTACCCGATTACCGGGGTGAAGGCATCTTCAAGCGCACCCTGAAAAAAATCGGCATCGCCGACGAAGCCAGAAGCGAATAATCAGGCCTCTTTTTTAGCACCAGCCGGGGCACTCTTGGCCCGGTTTGTGAGTTTCTTGCCCTCGGCCGCACGTTTCTTGCGAGCCTCTTTGGGATCAGCGATCAGTGGGCGATAAATTTCGACCCTGTCTCCATTATTGAGCACGGCATCCATCTTCGCCAGCTTGCCGAAAACACCGACCTTAACCGTTTCAATATCAATCTCGGGAAATTCAGCGAGAATCCCCGAATCGACAATCGCCTGTTTCACGGTAATCCCGGCATCAGCATCAAAATCGAGAATCAACTGTCGCTGTGGCAATGCATAGGCGACTTCTACATGTATCTGTTCAGTTTGCATAAATCTCGTCAGCCCTTTTGCAGAAAGAATCCACCATGGTATTGGCAATTTGCGAAAATACAGCTCCAAAAGCTGCGTTCATGAGTCGGCCGCTGAATTCAAACTCAAGTCTTAATGACACCTTGCAGGCATCCTCACGCAGTGGCGTGAATTCCCACTGACCTGTGAGCCTTTTGAATGGCCCTTTGTCAAGCTGCAGTTCAACCCGTCTGTTTTCAGTGAGGGTATTGCGGGTACTGAAACTCTGCGTGACACCCGACTTTGCTACAACCAATTCACCAATCATTGTATCGCCTTCAAGCGATACCAGGCGTGACGATTTGCACCATGGCAGGAAATTCTGGTATTGCTCCACATCATTTACCAGGCGGTACATCTCACCCGCCGAGTGCTGTACCAGGGCGCTTTTCTCTACCACTGCCACCTATACAACTCCGATGGCATTGAGAAAGATAACGAAAATCCCCAGCGGTGCGAGAAAGCGGAGAACAAACCACCATGCCTTAAATAGTCCGGGTGATAATGACAACTCTGATTCTGACAGGTGGCGCTTGCTGATCCAACCGACAAAGATTGCGATAAACAATCCACCCAGTGGCAACAGGATATTGGCGGTCAGGTAATCGAGAAGATCAAAGAAAGTCCTGTCGAACAATTTGTAGTCAGACCACAGATTGAAAGAGAGTACTGTGCCTATACCCAGTACCCAGCAAATTCCACCAACTGTGGATGCTGCCAATGGGCGTGACATTCCCTTGTTTTCCACCAGGTAGGCGGCCGCAGGCTCGATTAGTGAAATCGATGAAGTCCAGGCGGCGAACACCAGCAGCACAAAAAACAGTCCTCCGATGAGCAACCCACCTGGCATCTGACCGAAGGCAATCGGCAGTGTCTGGAATATCAGGCCCGGGCCGGAACCAGGTTCAAGACCGTTGGCGAATACCAGTGGGAAAATTGCCATACCCGCGAACAGTGCAATGACAGTATCTGCAGCCACAACCATCAATGCTGCACGTGTTATCGAAACATTGGACGGCATGTAAGAACCGTAAACCATGATCGCTCCCATACCCAGGCTGAGGGTGAAAAAAGCATGACCAAGCGCAACAAGCAGAGGTTCACGGGTAAAGGTGCAAACCTGCGTACCGGACTCTTCAGTACATTTTTGGAAAACAGCATTGAAATCAGGCTGGAACAAAAACCTGAGACCCTCAGCGGCAGCACCCTGCGCAAGGGCATAGCCAACCATGATGGCAAGCAGAATCGCAAGTATGGGCATCAGGATAGTGACAGCTTTCTCAAGCCCCTGCTTGACTCCGCGCCCAACCACATACATGGTCAGCAGCATAAACAGGGTGTGATAGAAAAGCAGTTGCCCGGGTGAAGAGACCAGTGTGCCAAAGACATCGCCAACCTCCTCGGCGCTGGCTCCCGAAAAAGTCCCTGAAAAAGTCTCCCAGGCATAGGAGATTGCCCAACCGGCTATGACGCTATAGAAAGAGAGAATCAGAAAACCGGTAATCACACCGGCCCAGCCAAGCCATGACCACGCGGGAGAGACTCCCTGGGCAGAGGCAAGCATACGCATGGTGTTGATCGGGCTCTGACGCCCACGACGACCGAGAAGAATCTCGGCAATCATGACCGGCAGGCCAACCAGGAGAATACAACCCAGGTAGACGAGTACGAATGCTCCGCCGCCATATTCGCCAGTGATATAGGGAAATTTCCAGATATTTCCCAATCCGACAGCCGAACCGGTCGCCGCCAGTACAAACACCAGTCGCGAGGACCATTGTCCATGGATTGAGGTTGACTCACTCATCAGATTCTCCCGCTCGGCAGCCAAATTCTATAGTACAAATAAAAGGCTATTGTCCCCCATCTGGCCAAGTCTCTCAAATCCTGAAAATTGAACGAGACACATCTTTGTCTTGACCAAGGAGTCAGGCTTCCATAGGATTGCCCTTCCAGTCGAAAAAACAGCGCAGTATGACAGTAGAAACAGCCCGTACCCTCGTTAGCCGTGACCTCCACCTGGTAGATGACCTGATTCTTTTGCAGCTCTACTCAGACGTCACCCTGATCAACCAGATCGGTCAGTACATCGTCAATAGCGGTGGCAAACGCCTGCGTCCGTTACTTGTGCTTCTGGCAGCAAAGGCCGTTGGTTACGAGGGCGCCAAGCATCTCGACATCGCTGCCATCATTGAATTTATCCATACCGCAACCCTGCTGCACGATGATGTTGTCGATAGCTCGGATCAGCGTCGTGACCGTGATACAGCCAATCATGTATGGGGCAACCCGGCAAGTGTGCTGGTAGGCGACTTTCTCTACTCGCGCGCATTCGAGATGATGGTCTCCGTCGGGGAGATGCGGGTTATGGATGTCCTCTCGCATGCAACCAACCAGATTGCCGAGGGCGAGGTGCTGCAACTGCTTAACTGTAACGATCCGGATATTAGCGAAGAGCAGTATATCGACGTCATCGTCCGAAAAACTGCCACCCTGTTCGAGGCCGGCACCAGGCTTGCAGCGGTGATTACGCAGAGCGACTCAAATATCGAATCGGCCCTTGCCAACTACGGCATGCAACTTGGTATCGCCTTCCAGATTATCGATGACGCTCTCGACTATAGCGGCCAGGATATCGGCAAAAATATCGGTGACGACCTCGAAGAAGGTAAGCCAACCCTGCCACTGCTTCGTGCCATGGAGAGCGGAAATCCAAAATCCAGAAACCTGATCCGCTCTGCCATCGAAGAGGGCGGGCGTGATAAAATCGAGCGCGTCATGGCAGCAATCAATCAAAGCGATGCCATCGAATACACAACCAACCGTGCAAAAGAGCATGCAGAAAAAGCCAAACAGGCATTAGGGGCATTACCTGCATCTGAATACCGTGATGCACTGTCGGATCTCGCTGATTTTGCGGTCGCACGGGCTTTCTAACATTTCGGGGTGTAGCTCAGCTTGGTAGAGTACTCCGTTCGGGACGGAGCGGTCGGAGGTTCAAATCCTCTCACCCCGACCAAAAATGAAAAAAACCGGCTCCCTCACCCATCGGGGGAGGCGGTTTTTTCATATACGGATACATGACGGATACATGAATGATAGGCATAACCCTTTAGTTATGTATTGATTTAGAACGTGAATTCAATTTCCAAGTGCAACTCAACAGAGTTGGTTAGAGGGCAAGCTGCGGTAGCATAGGTAGCTTCTCTCACCGACCAAAGTTAGAGGAGCA